>JAAYYJ010000224.1 GCA_012515455.1 Oligosphaeraceae bacterium | reverse complement strand
GGCCCAGATTTCCCTGAGCCGCAATCTGCCGGTCATCTACGGGGTGGTCACCACCGAGAACATCGAACAGGCCATCGAGCGCTCCGGCAGCAAGGCCGGGAACCGCGGCGCTTCTGCCGCCGCCAGCTCCATCGAGATGGCCAATATGCTCAAGCAGATCTGAGCCCCGCAGTCGCAACTACCGTATAAGAGCAGATATGACTCCAGCCACCGACCAGCCCGGCGAAAACAAAACCGGGCAGTTCAAACAGCAGCGCTTCTACGCGCGCTGCTGCGCCGTGCAGTACCTCTACCAGCTCGATGCCCAGAATGCCTGGGACTGCAGCGAGGAGGCCTTGGAGCTGTTCTGGGAGCAGTTGCGCGATACCTTCTCGGAGTCGCCCATGCCCTCCCTGAGACAGGCCTGGCGCTACTCCTGCCAGCTGATCAGGGGCGTCTGCGACACGCATGACCAGCTCGATGCACTGATCTGCAAGGCCGCCCAGAACTGGTCGTTGCAGCGCATGGGCGTGGTCGACCGCAGCATCCTGCGCTTGTCGGCCTACGAGATTGTGCACGTCCCCCAAGTCTCCGCGGTCACGGCCATCGATGAGGCGGTGGAGCTGGGCAAGCGCTTCGGCCAGGCCGACTCGCCCCGCTTTATCAACGGCGTGCTGGACCGCATCCGCAAGGAATCCGCCGCCCCGCGCAGTTAAGGAAGTATATTTTGTCAATTCTGTCTATTTTCAAGAGCGGCCTGCAGAAGACCAAGACCACCCTGGTGCGCAGCATCCAGGGCCTGTTCAGCGAGGTCAAGCAGTGGGATGAGCAGAGCTACGCCAAACTCGAGGCGGCGCTGGTTGGCACCGACCTGGGCGCGGGCGTCAGCGCCCGCATTATTGCCGATCTGCGCGAGAGGTACCAGCGCGGACTCATTGCCACCGGCGAAGATATCATCGCGGTGACCCGGGCGAATATCCAGACCATGCTGCTGCAGGGCCGGCAGCCGGGCATCAGCCGCAATCCCGACGGGCCGACGGTGATTCTGTTCGTGGGCGTGAACGGCAGCGGCAAGACCACCAGCGTGGCCAAACTGGCGCACTTTTTTCAGGAGCAGGGCCAGTCGGTGCTGCTGGGGGCCGCGGATACTTTCCGGGCCGCCGGTGTGACCCAGCTGGAACTCTGGGGCGAACGCCTGAACTGCCCCGTGGTGGGCGGCAAACAGGGCGGGGATTCGGCCGCCGTCGCCTTCGATGCCATCAAAGCCGGCATCCAGCGCCGGGCGGATTACGTGATTATCGATACCGCCGGGCGGCAGCATACCCGTAAGGACCTGATGGCCGAACTGAGCAAAGTCAAGCGCATTGTCGAAAAAGCCCTGCCCGGCGCACCCCATGAGACCTGGCTGACCGTGGATGCATCCATCGGCAGCAACGCATTGGTCCAGGCCCGCGAATTCGGTAAAATTTTTCCCATCACCGGTCTGGTCCTGACCAAGCTTGACGGCACTGGCCGGGGCGGGGTGGTGGTGGCGATCAAGGACGAACTCGGGCACCCGGTGCAGTTCGTGGGCTTGGGCGAGCAGCTGGGGGACCTGCAGGTCTTCGACCCGGAGATGTTCGTGCAGGCGCTCTTCGATTGACCCGCACCCCGGCGCCAACTCAGGAAAGGACAACAAGGATGGCGAATTTCAAAATCGGAGTCATGGTGGATTCTTTCCGCCTGCCTATCGCCGAGGGCGTCCGCAAGGCCGCTGAGCTGGGCGCGAACGGGCTGCAGGTCTATGTGGTCGAGGGCGAGATGCATCCCGAGGCCCTGACACCCGCTAAACGCGCGGATTTCCGACGGCTGGTCGCGGATTGCGGCCTGGAGATCTCAGCCCTGTGCGGTGACCTGGGCGGACACGGCTTCCAACTCCCCCAGGAGAACGACTGGAAGATCCGCCGCTCGCAGGAGATTGTGGACCTGGCGGTGGCTCTGCAGGCACCGGTGGTGACTACCCATATCGGGGTGGTGCCCGCCGACCGCGACGCGCCGGTCTTCCAGAACCAGCTCGCGGTCTGCCGGATCCTGGGCGAGTACGCCCGGGAACGCGGCGTGGCCTTCGCTATCGAGACCGGCCCCGAGCCGGCCGCAGTCCTCTGCACCCTGCTGGACGAGGTCGGCTCCACCGGCATGGGCGTGAATCTCGACCCCGCCAATCTGGTCATGGTGCTCAATGAGGACCCCGTGCAGGCGGTGTACATCCTGCGCGAACATATCCGGCATACGCACGCCAAGGACGGCGTGCAGCTGCAGCCCTGTGACCCGGTGCAGGTCTATGCCGCTTTCGCAGAAGGCGGCATCGCGGGGCTGAATATCGGCGAGCTGTTCAATGAACTGCCCTTGGGCGAAGGAGAAGTGGATTGGGACAGCTACCTGGCTGCTCTGTCCGAAACAGGGTACCGTGGCTATCTGACTGTCGAGCGCGAGGTCGGTGCCAATCCTGAAGCTGATATTGCCGCCGCGGTCAAATTCCTGCACAGCAGAATCTGATCCCCCGGCCGCGGATTTACCAGGACAGACACCGCTTTGCCCCTCAACGGCGCAAAGCCGCAGTCTGTCTTTTTTTTGCCCCCGGAGCCCCGCGCCGCCGGTTGCGGCCGCGGCTCAGTGTCACGAGATTCTGAATTTAGTAACCGTAGAACAAAAATGGACTGCTGTATGAAAAATCTTATCCGTATCGCCACGGGGATGCTGCTGCTGCTTATCCTCGCATCCTGCAGCAAAGATGGGAAGAAGCCGGAATTCGTGTTGACCTACAGCGTGTTCTATTCCTCCACCCATGTGCATTCGCGCCTGGCCGAGGAATGGGCCAAGGAAATCAACCAGCGCAGCGACGGGCGCATCCGGGTGGATGTCTACCCCGGCGGAGTGCTCAGCAGCGCACAGGAGAATTTCACCAGCGTGCTGAACGGCGTCTCCGACCTGGGCATGAGCTGCTTCGCCTACACCCGCGGGATGTTCCCCATGATCGAAGGCGTGGACCTGCCCTGGGGATACCGCAACGGCCGACAGGCGACCAGGGTCGCCAATGAATTTATCAGCAAATTCCAGCCCCAGGAGCTCTCGGAGGTCGCCTTTATGTACGCCCACGCCCACGGCCCGGGGCTGCTGGCCTCGCGCAAGGAGGTGCCGGGTCCTGAGACCCTGAAGGGTATGACCATCCGCGGCACCGGCCTCTCGGCCCAGATGGTGAAGCTGCTGGGGGCCAACCCGGTCGGCATGAGCCAGGGCGAGACCTACGAGGCCCTGCGCAAAGGCGTGGTCGACGGCACCCTCTGCCCGATCGAGACCCTCGAGGGCTGGAAACAAGGCGAGGTCATCGAGTATATCACCGAAATCTCCGCCATGGCCTACACGACCGCGAACTTCGTGGTGATGAACAAGAGCACCTGGCAGAAACTGCCCCCGGAGCTGCAGGAAATCATTACCGCGGTCAATGCCCAATGGTGGGACAAGCACGGACAGGCCTGGGACCAGGCGGATGACAGCGGCCGGGCCTTCGTGACCGGCATGGGCAAGAATTTCAGCGCCTTCACCCCGGAGCAGAATGCCCAGGTCACCCAGGCGCTCGCACCGCTGTTCCAGGAATGGGCCGACAAGCTCAGCGCCGCCGGACTGCCCGGCGAAGAGGCCCTGGCCGCTCTGAAAGAACTCACCCGCGGAGACGGCGCCGGGCAGTGAGGCCGGCATCCGCAATATCACAGGAAATGAATATGTTCTGGCGAGGATACGAACTGGTGGTCAGGCGGATTGTCTGGGCCCTGGCCGCGCTCTCGGGGCTGTGCCTGCTGCTGCTGGTCGCGGTGACCTGCGTGGATATCGTGCTGCGGCGCTTCGATCTGGCCTTCCCCGGCGCGGTCGACTTGGCCCAGGTGCTGGGATGCCTGTGCGTGGCGGCCGCGCTGCCCTACACCACCGCGGTGAAGGGCCATATCGCGGTGGAGTACTTCTTCCGCCGCCTGCCCCGACGCTGGAGGGTGTTCTTCGATACCTGCACCCGGCTGCTGGGAATCGCGCTGTTCGCAATCCTGGCCTGGCAGAGCTTCGTCTATGGCAGTGAGCTCAAGAGCATGCACAAGATGACCATGACCCTGAATATCCCCTGGTTCTGGGTGCTCTGGACCATGGGCGTGGCATTCGTGTTCGTCATCCTGGTCAAGCTCTTCCATCTGACCCATCCGGGGAAGGAGCTGATACGGCCATGAGCACATTTGCCATCGGAATTATCGGCTTCGTGCTGCTGCTGCTGCTGCTCTTCCTGAGCATGCCGGTCGGTTTCGTGCTGGCGGTGGTCGGCTGCGCCGGCTTCGCCGTCATCACCGGCAGCCCCGCCGCGGCCTTCCACCTGGTCGTCAGCGTGACCCACGATACCTTCAGTAAATACGACTACAGCGTGATTCCGCTGTTCATCTTCATGGGGCAGGTGGCCTTCCATTCGGGGATGAGCAAACGGCTCTTCGACGCCGCGTACCGCTGGCTGGGAAGACTCCCGGGCGGACTGGGCGTGGCCACGGTCGGCGCCTGCGCCGCCTTCGGAGCCATCTGCGGCTCGGGGCCGGCCACCGCCGCGACCATGGCCGCAGTGGCGCTGCCGGAGATGAAGAAGCACAAGTACAGCCTGGAGCTCAGTGCCGGCGCAGTGGCGGCCGGCGGCAGCCTGGGGATGCTGATTCCTCCCAGCGTGGTGATGATTGTCTACGGCTTTATGACCGAGCAGTCGCCGGCCAAGCTGTTCTTGGCTGGAGTGCTGCCCGGGCTGCTCTACGTGCTGCTGTTCGGACTGTACATCGTCTGGGCCTGCTGGCGCAACCCGGCCCTGGGACCGGCCGCACCGGTGGGGACCTTCCGGGAGCAGCTGCGCTCACTGCTGGGGGTCATCGACCCGCTGCTGCTGTTCGCGCTGGTCATGGGCGGGATGTTCTGCGGCTGGTTCACGCCCATCGAGGCGGCCGCGGTGGGCGCCTTCGGCAGCCTGGTCATCGCCGCCACCCGACGGCGCCTGAGCTGGCATATCCTCTGGCGCTCGCTGCAGGAGACCGTGCGTACCTCCTGCATGGTGCTGATCATTATCACCGGAGCGATGATCTTCGGACGCTTCCTGGCGGTCACCCGCTTGCCGGTGACCCTGGCCGGATACTTGGCTGAGCTGCCCCTGCCGGGCTGGATGATCCTGGCCTTCATCCTGGCCTTCTTCGTCCTGATGGGCACTGTGGTCGACGCCCTGGCACTGGTGCTGATGACCATACCGGTCTTCCTTCCCATCCTGCAGACCCTCAATGTCGACCTGGTCTGGTTCGGGGTGATGGTGGTGACCGTGGTCCAGATCGGAGTGATCTCACCCCCCGTGGGCGTGAATGTCTATGTGGTCTGCGGCATGATGCGAGACCTGCCCCTGCAGACCGCATTCCGGGGCTGCGTGCCCTTTATGGTGGTGCTGCTGCTGGGAGAAGCGATTCTGTTCCTCGTCCCCCAGATATCGCTCTGGCTCCCGAACCTGATGTGAAAAAAACGCCGGGGCAGGGCGAGCTGCCCCAACAGTCTGCCTCGTAAACGCAAACAGGGCCGCAACCTTGCCGGTTGCGGCCCTGTTATCTCCCTGGCAGTTCGACCAACTGCGCCAGCGGCGCGGCACGAGCTCTCGGGGGCAAAAAGGCAAAATCTGCGCCGGAGGCGCAGCACATAGGGAAACCGGGGCTGAGCGCGTAGCGCGAGCCCTCGGTCTAGTGTGAGCGCGTAGCGCGAGCCCTCGGTCTAGTGTGAGCGCGTAGCGCGAGCCCTCGGTCTAGTGTGAGCGCGCAGCGCGAGCCCTCGGTCTAGTGTGAGCGCGTAGCGCGAGCCCTCGGTCTGGTGTGAGCGCGTAGCGCGAGCCATCGGTCTAGTCTGATCGTGCAGCACGAGCCCTCGGTCTAGTGTGAGCGCGCAGCGCGAGCTCTCGGGGGCAAAAAGGCCAAATCTGCGCCGGAGGCGCAGCACATAGGGAAACCGGGGCTGAGCGCGCAGCGCGAGCCCTCGGTCTGGGCTGAGCGCGTAGCGCGAGCCCTCGGTCTGGTGTGATCGTGCAACACGAGCCCTCGGTCTGGTGTGATCGTGCAACACGAGCCCTCGGTCTGGGCTGAGCGCGCAGCGCGAGCCATCGGTCTGGTGTGAGCAGCACGCAGTGCTGTGATCATCCCCCGGGATCCGTTCTCCCGCCTCCGTCCTCCCGCCTCCGGCGGGAGCTGACCGGCAGATATTGATCACTTATCACTCACCACTGACTTTCCCTACTCAGAACAGCCGGTACTCGAGCTGTCCCAGGCATTCGTAGACCAGCAGGCGGAAATCCGCCAGATTCTCCGCGCTGGGGAAGATGCTCAGGGCATTGAAATACCACACTGCGCCGCCGCTGGCCGCCGGCGAAGCCCAGGCCTCCCGACCGTATTTCCGTGCCAGGGCCATCAGCCGCGGCGTGTGGTATGCCTCCGAGACCACCACCAGCTGCCCCGGGCGGCCGATAAACGCCAGTATCTCCTGGCGGCTGTTCAGCGTCCCGTCGACCAGTTCGACCCGATCCTCGGGGATGCCCATGGTTGCCATAAAGGCTGTTACACAGCGCAGCCGTTCTTCCGGAGGCACTTTTCCGTTCTGGCACGAGACCACGACCTGGTACTCCGCTCCGACTGCAGCGGCCAGCTGCGCCAGCCGCCCAGCCTCCCAGAGCCGCAGCAGCATCGAGTCGTCAAAACGGCAGCTCGCGGGCAGGCGCTGATCATTCACGAAGCTGCTGCCGGCCACCGCGAGGACATAGCGCTCCCCGGATCGGAAAGAATCCGTCCCCAATGAGTGGTATCCCGAGGCATACCAGCGCAGTAACCCCCCGCCGAAAATCCCGGTCAGCCAGGTGCATCCCCATAAGACCACCAGCAGCAGCGCGCCGATCCGGCGCTGC
>JAAYYJ010000223.1 GCA_012515455.1 Oligosphaeraceae bacterium | reverse complement strand
ATCGGACATCGTATTTTTATGAATAACCCACTTTGAATCAGTATATTAGAGCAAACAGAGAAAGCTTAGTGCTCGCCATGGAATGGGGCACCACCTACATACCACAAGGCCGTCTGGGACCATCCAGATGGCTTTTTTATTTCTCACGCAAAGCTCCTTGTACCACAGGGTTTTGCAACTTTATGCCATGCTCCGTTCGGCAACGGAGAATTCTCTGTTTGGGACACTCCAGCCCACTTTTCCGGCACTTCTCTGCCAAATTATCCGTTGGGCAAAGGGGTGGACCTCAGGTAGTGGACCTCCGTATTTAACCAATTGGCGAAAATATACTTACACAAGAACAATTGCGGTTTTTTGGGACAATTCTCCATTTTTTGGACATTCTCTGTGACCTCTGTTCTTGGGTATCCGCACCGTAGGCAAGGTTTTTCGGCACAAGTTTCATGGCTGCTTGGCCGGGGCAATGCAGTTTTTCCAGCGAGTTGTTTGTTAGATCCAGAAATTGTTTCCTCAATCCATACGTCTATGCCGATATTTGTTTTGAGGCAAAAACGATTGATTTCGAAGCGCTGGTTCTCTACTGTCTGTTTGTCAGTACTGACACGAATATACCCGTAATACATTTCTACCTGGTCGATGGTTCTGCCGATCAGGGTATTATCATTGTTGTTTTCGACGCCGCCAGGGTTGGTTGTGCTTCCAGTCGTATCGCTGAAGAGATCATTGCGTATTTGGCTGGGCTGGTCGGTGCCGAGGTCACGGTCACTCTGGAGATCGAGGCGAAAATCCCGTCTGTTACGCCGGAGTACGTGGTGCGGATTGTGACTGAGAACTCCCAGGCGCTGAAATTAAGTAGTTGGTTTTTTGAACGTGAGTGACTGCTGCCGGTCCGGTGGCCGGGGATAAAAAAACACCCGCCGGTGCAGTTTGATCTGCCGGCGGGTGTCAGCTAAAATGGCGGAGAGGCAGGGATTTGAACCCTGGGTACCTTGCGGGTACACAGCATTTCCAGTGCTGCACAATCGGCCACTCTGTCACCTCTCCGGAAATACTGATTTGGGGGTCTTGGTCAACAGCTATAAAATAACTCCAGTTGGGCAAAAAGCAATTGCCGGGGCGGAAAATAGTTGCCGGATGGGAAAAAACTGCGGGCGTTGCAGGAGCGTCGCTGTACCGCTTACTGCAGTTGCTGGATGAGCCCCAGGGCGCTGCGGAGCAGCAGCCAGGCGTAGAACAGCGGAGCCATAGGAATCAGGCTGTCCAGGGTATCGAGAATACCGCCAAGTCCGGGCAGGGTGCCGGAGTCCTTGCAGTCAGCAGCGCGCTTCAGGACTGATTCGGCCAGGTCACCGAGCAGTCCGACTACCGGCGCGATGATGCCCCAGGCGAAGGCCTCGGTCCAGGTCAGGCTGAGCTGCAGGTTGCCGAAGCCGCCGATGTCGATGAAATGCAGGCGGTGCTGGAAGTAATAGAAGAAGAGCAGCGAGGAGAGCAGTGAGGCCAGGATGCCGCCCACGAGTCCTTCCCAGCTTTTCTTGGGGCTGACGATTTTGGCGATTTTATGGTTCCCGCCGGGTAGTCTGGCGGTGGCGGTGCCGAGGAAGTAGGCGCCGACATCGGCCATCTTGGTCACCAGCACCAGGTAGAACAGCAGCCAGGGGCCGCCATCCGCAAGGAAGTATATTTTGGGGAAGAAGCAGAGTGGCCAGCAGATATACAGCGCGGCGGCCAGTCCGGCATTGATCTCCCGGACCGACGCGGCGGTGGGGCCGGCCCGGAAGCCGAGGCAGAACACGCCCAGGATGTAGGTGATCAGCAGCGCGGTCTCGCCGCCCATCTGCAGCAGCAGGGTGATGATTTTGCCGCTGTCCAGGGCGGACAGGACCAGGAAGGCCAGCCCCAGTAGCAGCAGGGGCAGGAGGAAGCGTCGGGGGTGCTCGAACTTATACAGGGCCACGATTTCGCTCAGGGCCAGGCAGAGCATGGCGGTGGCGAAAAGCGTGAAGAGCATCCGTCCGGCGGTTCCGGGCAGGAAGAAGGCCAGCAGCATCAGCGCGACCATCGGCAAGGCGGTCTTAAGACGGTGTAAGAGCATAATTTTTCCCGGGAAAATTGACTGATGGTCTTGCTTAAGCGGAATTACCGGCTAACTTAATACTGCCACCTTATTTTACAATTCCAGCTACGGGAAAAGTCCTTGAAAGAGCTTGTTTTTGTCGAAACCATCAGCAGTTTTCAGAATGCCCGAGTCAAACAGGCGGTCAAATGGCGTGATCGTCCCGACCGTGACCAGGACCAGGTGGTGCTGATTGAGGGCTACCGGGCGCTGACCAGGGCGCTGTCTGGCGGCTACCCGGTGCAGGAGGTCTATGTCTGCCCGGAGTACTTCCAGGGCGAGAATGAGGACGAGCTGCTGCTGCGCCTGCAGGCGCAGGGGGCGAAGCTGTACCGGGTCGCGCCGGGGCCGTTCGCCAAGATGGCCTACCGGGATCGTCCGGAGGGGCTGCTGGGGGTCGGGCCGCAGGTGCGCCGGCGACTCGAGGATTTGCCGGCACCGGCTGGTCCGGCGGGTTTTTATCTGCTGGCGGAGCAGACCGAGAAGCCGGGAAATCTGGGGACCATGCTGCGTACTGCGGATGCGGTGCGTCTGGATGGTCTGATACTCTGTGATTCCCGCACTGATTTGTACAATCCGAATGTAGTGCGGGCGAGCACTGGCAGTCTGTTCACCCTGCCGATTGCGGAAGCTGGCAGTGCCGAGGCGCTGGCCTGGCTGCAGCAGAGAAATATCGCGATAGTGTCGGCCTCGCCGCATGCGCGGCAATTGTACAGCCAGGTCGATTTGACCGTCCCGCTGGTGATAGTGGTGGGGGCGGAGCAATTTGGTTTGAGTGATTTATGGCTGCAGTCAGCCACGGTGCCGGTGCGTCTGCCGATGTTCGGCGAAGCAGATTCCCTGAATGTGGCCACGGCCACGGCGTTGTTGTTGTACGAAGTGGTGCGGCAGCGCCTGGCGGCCGGGCTGCTGCAGGACCCCGGACCGGTGCCGGAGAGTGCGGACTGCTGAGCGGTCGCGGCGTGTCTGCCGGGCCTTAAATCAACCCCGAACAGGATAATGAGAAATGGTCAAAGAAATGATTACTGCCTTGTCTTTAGCGGCGGGGAGCATCCAGGCTGCGGAGTATTTTGTCTCCCCCGGCGGGAAGGACAGCAACACCGGTTTGAGCCAGGAGCAGCCCTTTCAGACTTTGCAGAAGGCGCAGTCGGTTTTTCAGGCCGGAGACACCCTGAGTATTCTGCCCGGGGTCTATCACGAGGGTCTGGAATTCCGTGATTTCAGCGGTGGTGATCAGCCCAGCACCATCCGGGCGGTGGTTCCGGGTACGGTGGTGCTGCGTGGCGATGTGGATGCTCCGGCCTTCGAGCCGCTGGCGACCTCCGCCCGGGTCTGGTCTTGTTCCCTGCCGGTGATCCCGGAAGCGGTCAATGAGCGTGACACCCTGAGCATTTATTTCCGGCAGCCCTCGCTGGCGGAGCTGGAGTTCAATCCCGGCAGCTGGTATTATTCTGCGGACGAGCAGCGTCTGTATGTCAACACCACGGATTCGGCGGCACCGGCGCAGCATTATCTGAGCATCTCCGATCTGCGGCAGTTCGGGGTGCTGTTTTCCGGTTCCGGGGTCCGCAACATCGTGGTCGAGGGGCTGATTGTGACCGGCTTCAACGCCAATTCTCCCAGCGGTTCTCCCGGATCGCAGACCAAATGGGGGGTATATATCAGCTACTCGCCGAAGAATTGCCGGATCAGCAATGTCACCACCTATTTGAATGGCGGGGGAATTTGCTATACCGGCAATGGCGAGGGGAACATCGTTGAGAACTGCCGTTCTTATGGCAACCATTCGCCCAATTATGCCTCGGGTGGGAACATCATTGTGCTGACCCCCAACTCGCACGGTGCAATCCGCAATTGCGTGTCCTTTGATTCCGTCAAGATGGGCATCCGCTATTATGGCGGTCTGCCGGCGGAGCACTGCCAGTACGAAGGCAATATCTCCTTCGACAATCAGTCCGGGGATTTATGGATGAAGTATCCCAGCGACACCACGGTTGCCAGAAACTGCATCGCCGGACATGCGCTGTACGCCCGCCGAATCGAGAATTGCCTGTTCGACTATGGCGATACGGGATATTTCGGCGCGGCCCAGAACAGCATCGTGCGCCCGCGGGAGAAGAATTTCTCCGAGGACCGCGAATTCGCCGACCCCCTGAATTTTGATTACCGGCCCCAGGGCGATTCGCCGTACAAGGAGCGTGCGCCGATGGCCTATTCGGCGCAGGTTTATTTTGTCAGCAATGCCGGTGATGACGCCAATGACGGCAATTCGGTGCGCAGTGCGTGGAAGAGCCTGGCGCAGGCGGTGTCCCGTCTGAGCAGCGGTGCGACGCTGTATATCCTGCCGGGCGAATGGAGCGAGAACATCGCACTGCGGGATTTGTCCGGGGTGAGCATTCGCGGCCGCGGGGCTTATCCGGTGACCTTGGGCGGGGCAATCAGCCTGGAGAACTGCTCAGAGATCAGCCTGCAGCGCCTGGCTCCAACCAGCCTCAGCGTGCGGGGGGGGCAGTCAGTCAGCCTGGAGCAATGCGGTTTTGCTGCGGCGCCCCGGCTGCAGGACGTGCAGGGACTGCGACTGACCCACAATGCGGTACAGAATGGCGCCCTGGAGCTGGAACGCTGCACGGACATATTTGTCAGCGGCAACATTTTTGCGGGTGGTTTTGCGCGTGGCGGCGCCAGCGGCTGGTCGAACGGCAATGCTTATGCTGGTGCCGCACCTGGGGATGAGCCGCAGTCTTTCGTGCAGGTACCGGAGTTCGGGCAGAGCTTTGCGTTGCGCAACGGGCATCTTTTTGCCGGTCGTTCTCTGGCCGGGATGCCGGTGGGGCCGTACCGGCGGCAGAGCCGCCCGGCTGAGCTGCAGCTGTCGGATTTCCGGCTGCTGTCCCGTACCGCCACCACTGCGAATATCGAATTTTTTGCCAGTCTGCCGGTTACCGGCACCCTGCACTATGGTGACACTCCTGCCTGCGAGCAGAAGATACCGTTGCGGAACAGCAGTTATTTCCAGACTGCCAGTCTGACCGGCTTGCTGGCCGGCCAGCAGTACTACTACAAGGTCACCCTGGAGTCTGGAGTCAGCCGCTGCTATTCCAACCAGGAGCTGTCCCCCGCCTTGCAGTCCGGGCGGAGGACCCTGGCCGGTGAGGTGCAGGAGTTCAGCACTTTGGCGAGTGATGCCCAGCCCAGGACGTACTTTGTGGCGACAACCGGGGATGACGACGCCGACGGCAGCCAGGAGAAACCCTGGCGCACGATTTCCCACGCTGCCAAGGTGGCGCTGGCTGGAGACACGGTGCTGGTTCAGGAAGGCCGGTATTTTGAGAATGTGCGGGTGCGCGCCACTGGTGATGCCGGGCGGGTGCTGACTATCCGTTCAGCTCCTGGCGCCAAGGTCTGGCTGGATGGCTGCGAGCGTCAGCTCTTCAACGGCTTCCGGCTGGTGAACAAGCATTATGTGAAGCTGGACTATTTTTATTTCAAGTTTCAGTACGACGACGGCGAGGGTGCCGGGGTGCGGGCCCTGGATTCTGATTTCATCACCTTGTCGCGTTGTTTTTATGATGGCCGGGGGATGGGGTATTCGCCCAGCTTCATCAAGGCTGTCCGCTGCCGGAATCTCAGTCTGGACAACTGCTTTTTGACCCGGGCATTCTACGGCAGCGGTTTCTCCTCCTGTCCGGATTTGCTGGTTCGCAACAGCGTGTTCTACATCAACCAGCTGGACAGCGTGAACCTGCGGAATTCTGCGCGCGAGAAGGCGGTTTTCCGGAACAACATTTTTGTTGACAACACCCTGCAGAAGGTGCCGAATCCGATTCTGGTGCTTCAGGACGGCATGAGTCTGCAGGAGGCCGACAACTGCTACTATCTGCGTGTTTCCCCGGAGATCAAGACCGTGATCGGCTACAGCCGTCTGGACGACAAAGAGCTGGAGATGTACCCGCCGGCTGATGCCGAGGATATCCTCAGCCAGCAATGGCGTCGGCAGGGGCGTTTTTGCCGGGAGATGGCGACCTACCAGCATTTTCTGAACCGCACCGGCAGTACCGGCACAGCGATTTTTGCCGATCCGCAGCTGCCCGCGCTGCCGCATTTTGTGACCTTTACGGATATGGCGGACTGGGTGAACTATTCCCGTTACAGCAAGGAACATCAGGCTGAGCTGCACGGTGATGAAGCGCTGGATTTCCCGGACTTCTTTGCCCAGAATCCCGAGTTGATCAAGCGCGACATCGGTCTGCAGCGCGAGCTGTTCCGGCAATAAGAATGGGGTAATGGGTAAAATCTGGTGCAGAGTACTGGTTAACTTTCGGCTTGCCAGCAGTGGTTCTGGCTGGGGGATTGGCATATTATCTTATGTCACGCCTTTACAGGACTGGTGTTGATGTGGTAATCTCCAAGACCCAGGGCGTTGCCCTGGGCTAGGTATATCACGCCCGGTTGGGGCTTTTGGCAGCACAGGCGGCCTGAAAGGACACGCCGGCCTCGAGGAGATCGAGAAAAAAACGGTAGCCCTGTAAGGTCGATACATAATTGCTGGCACTGATTGCGTACGTCCTAACAGGAACACTACCGGCTGGGCGAGCAACAACTGAGCAAATTTCTGGTCCAATCATAAAACTTCGCACATTAACAATAATTATGGAGGTGGCGATGAACTTCCTGAATTTAGCAGCACAGCGGTACTCGGTGCGGAAATTCCGGCCGGAGCCGGTGTCAGAGAGTGATTTGCAGGTGATTCTGGAGGCCGGCCGGCTGGCGCCCACGGCCTGCAATCTGCAGCCGCAGCGGATCTATGTGATCCGCAGTGCCGCGGGCCTGGAGAAGCTGCGGCGTTGCACCAGCTGCCATTTCGAGGCTCCGCTGGTACTGCTGATCTGCTACGACTCCAGTGCGAGCTGGAAGCGCAGCTTTGACGGTTTTGAATCCGGGTGCATGGATGCCAGCATTGTGGGTACCCATATCATGCTGGCGGCCGCCGAGCGCGGCTTGGGTAGCACCTGGGTCTGCTACTTCGACCCGGCGCTGCTGCGGCGGGAATTCTCTTTGCCCAAGCCACAGATTCCGGCGCTGCTGCTGCCGCTGGGCTATCCAGCCCCGGATGCGGTACCTAATCCGATGCATTTTCAGCGTCAGAACTTGGCTGACACGGTGTTTTATGATTAAGGCAGAGGCTGCCTGAAGAACGATAATTGCTTGTTGAGGTAAAATATGGATATGCTGCAAATGGCTGCCTTGGCCAAATCGGCTGCGGTGAAGATGGGCGTACAGAGCAGCCAGGCGAAAAATACCGCCTTGGCTGCTATTGTTTCGGCTCTGTCCGCGCAGGCAGAGGAAATCATCGCTGCGAACCGCCGGGATTTGGCTGCAGCGGAGCAGGCCGGCATTGCCCCGGCGGTGCTCAAACGCCTGAATTTCGGGGAAGCGAAGCTCACTGAGGTCATTCGTGGGATTGAGAGTCTGATCTCCCTGCCCGACCCGGTGGGAGAGACGCTGCGAGCCACCGAGCTTGATGCCGGTTTGGAGCTGTACAAGGTCAGCTGTCCCCTGGGGGTGATCGGGATGATCTTTGAGTCCCGACCGGATGCCCTGGTGCAGATATCGACCCTGTGTTTGAAGAGCGGCAATGCGGTATTGCTGAAAGGCGGCAGTGAGGCCCGGCACACCAACCAGATACTGGCGCAGGTGATTGCGGCGGCAGGGCAGGATGCGGGCATGCCCTGCGGCTGGCTGCAGCTGCTGGAGAGCCGGGCCGAGGTCTCGGCAATGCTGCGGCTGGACAATTATATTGATTTGATTGTCCCGCGCGGGTCAAACGACCTGGTCAAGTACATCAAGCAGAACACCAGCATTGCGGTGCTGGGGCATGCGGATGGCATTTGCCATGTGTATGTCGATGCAGCAGCGGATTTAAGCATGGCCAGTCGGATAGTGCTGGATTCCAAAACTCAGTATGTCTCGGTCTGCAATGCGGCTGAGACGCTGCTGGTACACGAGGCGGTGGCCGGGGCGTTCCTGCCGGAGGTCTGGGCGGAGCTGCAGCGGGCCGGGGTGCGGGTGCTGGGCTGTCCGGCCACGCAGGCGATTATCCCGGTGGAAGCGGCCAGTGAGCAGGACTGGCGTACGGAATACCTGGATTATGTGCTCTCGATCCGGGTGGTGCCGACGCTGTCCGATGCGATAGAGCACATCAACCATTACGGCTCCCATCATACCGATGTGATAGTGACTGCGGATACCCAGGCGGCGGCGTCCTTTTTGGGTCTGGTTGATTCTGCCGATGTATTCTGGAACTGCAGTTCCCGCTTCAGCGACGGGTACCGTTTTGGCTTGGGTGCGGAAGTTGGCATCAGCACCAACAAGGTCCACGCCCGTGGCCCGGTCGGGTTGGAGGGTCTGGTCATTTATAAATGGCTGTTGAAGGGTCAGGGTCAGGTGGTGGCCGATTATGCCCAAGGCCGGCGTAAATTCACGCACCGCGCTCTGGACCGCAAGTTCAGCCTGGAATAGTCCGCCCGCGGACGCTAGCTTCGGACTGCAGACCGGGGGCCGGGATGATCCGGGCCAGCGAGGATAAAATTCCGGACCGCTGCAGGACGCTCGTGGCTCGTGTTTGGCGGAGCCGTTACTGGCGCAAGTTATTCCCTTGCGGCGCAAAGTATTCTGCCGTAAGTTGCAGGATAATAGCGGTCCTAGGACAGCAGCAGTGCAGTCGGGGTGGTTTTTCTTTTGCGGGCAGAGGAGCAATGAACTGTGCCAGTAGCAGGACAGTTCAGGAATACCGCCGGGCCCGTTCCTGCAGCAGGGGCAGCAATCGATCCGGCACATTGAGCTTGCCGTAGGCGACGCCGATTTTCAGGCTGGGGAAGTGCAGGCCGTGGAAGTCACTGCCGCCGCTCAGCAGCAGGGAGTCTTCCGCCGCAATTTTGCAGACTTCCCGGGTTTGTTCCCGGGTATGTATGGGATAATAGGCCTCAATGCCGTCGAGGCCGAGGTTTTTCAGGGTTGTCACCAGGGTCCGGAAGTGCCGGTTGGTCAGGTTGGAGCGGGTAAAGGGATGGGCCCAGATGGCGACCCCCCCGGCTTGGTGAATGGCGTTGATGCATTCTGCGGCAGTGGGGACCTGCCGGGCGATGTAGCCGGGGCAGCCGCGGCCCAGCAGGGTCTTGAAGACCTGCTTGCTGTCCCGGAAATATCCTCTGCGGATCAGGGCGGCGGCGATATGCGGGCGGCCGATCACCCCGCCCGGGCATTCCGCTTCGACCTCGGACAAGGTCAGGGGGCAATTCAGGCTGGGGAGATGTTCCAGAATCTTGTAGTTGCGCTCCTGTCGCAGTGTCCGGATGTGGTGGCAGAATGCCTGCAACGGTTCGGAATGGGCATCGATGAACAGCCCCACGAAGTGGAATTCGTCGTGGTTCTCCTCGCGAGCGCTGAGTTCGATGCCGGGGATGACGGTGATGCCGGCGTTGCCGCCGGCGTCCTGGAATTCCTGCAATCCGGCGATGGTGTCGTGGTCGGTCAGGGCGATGGCGGTTACTTTTTCCTGGATGGCCAGGTCGATGATTTCACGGGGTGTGGCACTGCCGTCGGAAGCAGTGCTGTGACAATGTAAATCAATCATTTTGCAAAAATATCATTGTAGAGTTATAGTATCCCCATTCAAAGAGCAGTAATTTACTGCCTGAACGGGAAAATACAACATCCTGGCACAGTGAAAGGGCTCAGTTGCGATGAAATTATTGGTAATCAAGGGTGAGCAGAAGGGTACGGTCATACCGCTTGCCGATGCGGTAATATCGATAGGTCGGGAACTCGACAACAGCTTTGTCATCAATGAGGCTGGCGTTTCGCGTCATCATTGCCTGCTGTCTCCAATTGGCAAGGAATGGTTCGTTGAGGATTGCAAGAGCGTCAACGGCGTGCTTGTGAACGGTACTAAGATCAGCCAGGGAACGCCGGTGCGTCCCGGCGATGTCTTTACCGTGTTCAGCCATGAATTCAAGGTCCTGAATGATACGGACGACGAGGCGGCGGTTCTGTCCGGAGGGGACAGTGGCAGTCCGTCGGTTGCGTCCGGTGGGCCGGTTGTGGCGCAGGTTTCAGCGGGGGGCTCAGCGGGGCGCTGGGTTTTATTGGGCAAGATCATCCTGCTTCTGGTGATTTTGGGTCTGGTGGTGTATCTGGCTCTGCAGGTATTTTCGCCCTCTGCGGCGGATGCTGAGCCGCCGGTCAGGGTTGAGACCGTTGCTCCGGTTGAGCCGCTCGCCGCAGTTCCCGGTACAGGTGCTGACAGCCCGGCGGCAGTGGCGGCGGTGGCGGGGAATGAGCAGCCGGCGGAGGCTCCGGAGCGTTCCAGCCAGGATGCGGGGCAAGGCAGTTCGGCACAGCCGCAGGCAGAGGACGAGTCCAATCTGTCCCGTTCTTCTGAGGCACCCGGGCATGGGGCTGTGGTTTCCGACGTAGTACTGGTATTAAGCGACCCGGCTGGAGCGGAGGTTTATCTAGATGGTGAGCGTCAGGACGGTCTGACCCCGTTGGTATTGCGGAACATCAGCAATGGTCGCCACAGCCTGGAGCTGCAGCTGGCGGGCTACGAGGCCTCGCGGCGCACGATTCATGTCCCGGACATACAGGCCACCCGTCCGGTGGTGCTGCGGCCAAAGGCTGGGACGGTGTTGCTGACCAGCACTCCTGCCGGCGCACATGTCTGGCTGGAGCGTCAGTTTCTGGGGGTCACGCCCTTTATGTTGAGCACTCTGCCGCCCGGCAAACATAATTTGACTTTTCGCGGTCCCGGTTGTGAGGCCAAGATGGTCGAGGTGGAGGTCAATGCTGCCAGCGGCGGTTCTCAGGCGGTGGATTTACAGGTCAACCTGGGCCATTTGGAATTACGCACTCAGCCTCCGGACTGCAAAGTATATCTTCAGGATGCGGTTTTGGGTCTGACGGTGGGGACGGGTGAGGAGCTGGAATCTGCTCCCTTGCTGCTGCAGAATATCATGGCTGGTGACCAGCGTTTTAAGATTGAGCATCGTTCCGGGGTATCGATCAGCGGGCGGATCAACATCGTCCGGAATGAGACCACCTCGAAGCTGATCAAGCTGAATCTGCCCACGCATCGTCTGATTACGGTGGATGAGCAGGTTATCGATGGGTTGATACTGGAGACCACGCCTCAGGGCGACGTGGTGATTGAGGATTTGCACAAGAAGTCCGAGCGTTATCTGCGTCCCAAGATCAAGGAATTGCGCAAACTCAGCGATGCTGAGATTTTAGCGGCGGTGGAGGCGGCGCGCACTGCCGGCAAGCGCGGTGATGGTGCTGGCGGTTTGCGCAACGAGATACTGACCATAGCGGAACTGGAGCGGGCGATGAACCTCCCGGCGGAGGATTTCAACAAGACTCATGCCGGCAAGACGTACAAGATATACGGTAAGTCGAGCATGCTGATTGCCGGTTCCGGCAAAGGCAATGCCACGGTCAAGTTCTCGCCCAAGATCAGTTGTCAGTTCGCTGACTTGAGCAAGGAGGAACTGGAGTTCTTTACCGCGCCGGAACAGCAGGCATTCACGTTTCAGGGCACCTGCTTCGGGATTGGCAAGGACGGCATACTGCTGTTCAAAAACTGCCGTTTACTGAGCGATTTCTAAACCGGCGGCAGCAGGAGATGAATCAGCTTGACGATAAATTCCGGGGGCTGTTCTGGGGGCTGGTGGTCGGGGACTGCCTGGGGGCGCCGGTGCAGTTCACCCCCAAGGATGCGCATGTCCAGGTAACCGGGATGCTGCCCTGCGCATTTTTCAATACTCCGCCGGGGTACTGGACGGATGACTCCTCGCTGGCATTCTGCATTGCGGAGAGTTATGTACGTTGCCAGGGCTATGACTTAGCCGACGTGGGCCGGAATTTTGTGCGCTGGCACGACCAGGGTTTCTGGTCTAGCCTGCCGTATGCATTTGATATCGGCGAGACGACCAGTCTGGCCATTCGGGGCATCCGGGACCATGGCCGGCTGGTCAACGGGGGTGAATCCAGTCAGGGCAATGGCAGCATTATGCGCCTGGCCCCGGCATTTATTCTCAATTATGGCTGCGAAGACAACCGGATATTATTTGCAATCAGCGATTTGACACATAACAGCGCATTTGTGCGCAAGGTTGTCTCGCAGCTCTCGGGGATACTCTGCAGCCATTGCCAGGGGGTCAGAACCAGCCAGCGTTCAGTGTACAGCAGCCGGGCGGAGGTCAATAATTCCGGCTGGGTCTATTCCACTGTGCAGGCCGCGTTATGGGCCTTCGAGAACAGCCGGGATTTTGCAACCGGGATGCTCGCGGCGGTCAATCTCGGTGGTGATGCGGACAGCATTGCCGCGGTCTATGGCCAGATTGCGGGGGCGTATTATGGCTACGAGGCGATCCCCCGGCACTGGCTGAATGAAATCAAGGACCATGAGGTCATTGAGCAGCTGATTGAGGATTTCCTGAGCCTGTGGCGGACGCTTAATCCGAGCGGCGCGGCTGGAAGAGCCGGAGGGGTCTGCCAATGATGCGGCTGAGAGCGACCTGCCCGAATTCATGGTATTGCATTTCCATGCTGCGGTTGTCGCCCGCCACATAGACGCAGCCGTCCGCCACGGTGCGTTCATCCAGATTCCAGTCGCAGGCAGTCGGATTGGCCCAGGGCTCCTGGGGCGTGCTGCCATTGACCAGGAGTTTGCCTTGGCGGAATTCGACCCGGTCGCCGGCCAATGCCAGCACGCGTTTCAACAGCATGACCTTCGGACCGGCTAGGCGGATGACCACCACGTCACCGGGTCGCGGGGGGGAGAACCAGTAGGCGGGTTTCCAGCAGAGCAGGAACTGCCGTTCCTGGTAGGTCGGCAGCATGCTGCTGCCGTTGGTCCAGGCGGGCTGGCAGATATAGCGTGCGCCACTGTAGGTCAAAGCGGCGAGCAGCAGCAGCCGGAGCAGGAATTTGCGGTTCAGCCGGGGGAAGAGGAAAGCCCGGAGGGCGGTTTTCCAGCTCAGGTGCTTACCGGTCATCGTCTTGGTCTCCGCTGTCATTGCGGTGCAGATGCACATTTTGGACCATTCCGGCCAGGAACATGGTTCCCAGCATGAAGGACCCGCCATAGCTGACGAAGGGCAGGGGGATGCCGATAATGGGCAGTGCCTGCACGGTCATGCGGACATTGATGATGACGTGGGTGCCCAGCAGCACGGCTGTGCCCAGGGCCAGGCAGCTGCCCATGGTGTTGTTGGCGATGATGGCGGTGCGGCAGTAGCAGACGATCAGCAGTGCGAGCAGCAGCAGCAGGGCGGCTCCTCCCAGGAAACCTTTTTCTTCCGCGATGACCGAGAAGATGAAGTCCGTGGGTGCGACTGGCTGGGGCAGATAACCGAGCACATGGTGGGTTCCCTGCATATATCCCTTGCCGGTCAGTCCGCCGCAGCCGACTGCCAGGAGCGACTGCTCGGCATTCCAGCTGTCGCGGACTTTGCCGTGTTCGAGGGCGAAGAAGTGGTCCCGCCAGGTCAGCCAGCGTTGGCGGGCAGCATCGCTTTGCCAGGGGGAAGCCAGCGCCAGGGCGGTATTGACCGGGGCCTCCAGGAAGACTTTCAGGCGTTCCTGCTGGTGCGGTCGCATCAGCTGGAAGAGCAGGGGCAGGGTGATCAGGGTAATGGCTGCGCCCAGCAGCAGCCAGCGTTTTTTGCTGCCGGTGATGAAAATCAGGGCGAGGGTGACCGGCAGGAGGAGCAGAGCGGTACCGTAGTCCGGCTGCAGGCAGATGATAAAAAATGGGGGAACGACTGCTGCGAGTACTGGCACTGCAGCAGGGATGATGCAGTTGCGCAGAGCGGTCCGGCTGGCCAGCCAGGCCATGAAGAAGAGGGTCAGGGGTTTGGCGATTTCGGCGGGCTGGAAGAGTCCGATACCGGGCAGGACGATCCAGCTGCGGGCGTTGTTGATGGATTTTCCCAGGGGGAAGACCAGCAGCAGCAGGATTAATCCGAAGAGATAGAACAGCCAGGCGGATTTGGCCAGCTGGCGATAATCCAGCATTGCGGCTCCGGCATAGACTACCGCACCCAGGATAATCCAGAAGATTTGCCGGTACCACTTGTGGATGTATGCGCCGCCGATTTCCGCACCTATGCCGTAAATAAAAACCACCCCCACAGTGAGGAGGGTGAGCTGGATCAGCAAGGCGAGATAATCGAATCTGCGGGCATAGTAGAGCAGCCCGGAATTATGGCTGGTTTTGGGCATACGGATTCATGGTCCAGCGGCAGTGCGGAACAGGCGCAGAGCAGAAGGGTGTTTGCAGCCTGGGCAGCGGCAGCAGCAGGAAGAAGAACCGGAAGCCCGTGCTGCTGCTGCGTCGGCGGCCTGGTTGGATTTGGCAAAATTAGGCGATGATGCTATATTAGCAACCGTCTCTGCTGGTTGTCGGCTGGCCGGCGTTGCTGCACTAACTATAAACCATTCAGTGGGAAAAACAATATGGAAATGCAAATTTTCCTGGGCCGGATAGGTCTGGCAATGATACTGGGAGGAGTAATTGGCATTGAGCGCGACATCCACGGCCGGGCGGCGGGGCTGCGCACTCACATGCTGGTGTCGGTGGGTGCGGCGCTGTTCACGTTGGTATCGCTCACCCTGGCGGAGGCCAGCGGCCGGGCGGGAGACCCCGGACGCATTGCGGCTCAGGTGGTCTCGGGCATCGGCTTCCTGGGCGCGGGCACGATTCTCAAATCCGGGTTTTCGGTGCGTGGTCTGACCACTGCGGCCTGCATGTGGCTGGTAGCGGCGATTGGCATGGCCTGTGCGACGGGCTGGCTGGTGCAGGCGACTATCGTGGCTTTCGGGGTATTGGCGGTGCTGCTGACGGTGAAGCGTCTGGAGAATCGCCTGCACCGGTTGTTTTCTCTGAGGGTCACCATTTCTTCCGGCAGTGCAGAGATTCCCCGGCTGATGCGGGAATTTGTTTCCCAGCATCGCGGCATCACAATCATGTCCACGGATCTCAGTTATGATGCGGTGAACAATATTCACACCACGGTGTTTGTGGTAGACACCATGACCAGCATTGGGCAGCTGGAGATGTCGAACAGTATCTCGGCCGGGGTCAGGAATTTTGCCGTGGATTTGCGGTCCCTGCGCATAGAATGCATCAGTTAGCGCCGGTGGGCTGGATGATATCAGGACAGATGATGACTACCGGATGGATCAAGATATGGCTGGGCGGCATAATATGCACGCTGCTGCTGTCGGCCTGTCTGACCGGGCGGGGCTATACGGACCAGAGCCGTCCGCGGCCGGGCCAGCTGCAATGGGTGGATGAGGAAATTCTGCAGGTCGGCGTATTCAGGCTGCTGGAGGGGGCCCGTCTGGCTTCGCGCGAGCCGGGCATTGTCGAGCGCTATGCCGGGATGCTGCGCTACTGGTATGGTGTTGCTTCGGGCAATGGAGAGGATGTGGACGGCGGTGTCCGGGCCTTGAATTATCTGCGGGCGGTGCATTTTTCCCAGCAGGGGGGGAAGGACCTCTGGAAGCAGGCGGTGGAAGCGGCCAAGCGAACTGATGTGAGCCGGGAAGGGTTGTCCGCCCGGCCGATTCCGGCTGACTATCGTTAGGGCGGTCGCGGGTTGCTGCCGCCTGCGGGGGCTAAAACGAGGCTCCTGGCGGCGCATTGCCAATAATCCTCCTGCCGGAGTCGTTTCTGGAGATGGTATAGCTACGGGAACCCTTGCAAGGCGGTCCAGCAGAGATGAGTGTCTACCAGGATATTGTCGTCCGGCTCTTAGAGGTCAAGCGCTATTATGGTTCAGGGGAGAATGTGACCAGGGCTTTGGATGGAGTCACGCTGGATATCCGGCGGGGGGAGTTTCTGTCCATCATGGGTCCGTCGGGTTCCGGCAAGAGCACTCTTTTCAACCTGATTGGGGGGATCGATTCTCCGACTGAGGGGATGGTGTTCATGGATGAAATTGATCTGGCCCAGCTGGATTCTTATGAGATGGCCTGGATGCGCTGCCACAAAATCGGCTACATCTTCCAGTCCTACAACATTCTGCCGGTGCTGACCGCCCTGGAGAATGTGAGCCTGCCGATGATTTTTGCCGGTGTGGGTGCTGATGAGGCCCGTCTGCGGGCGGGCCGGATACTGTCGAAGGTCGGTCTGGGGGAGCGTCTTTTTCATCGTCCCTACGAGTTATCCGGGGGTCAGCAGCAGCGGGTGGCGGTGGCACGTGCCATTGCCAACTCGCCGGTGATCATTCTGGCTGATGAGCCGACCGCCAATCTGGATGTGGAGACGGGCCGGGAGATGATTTCTCTGCTGCAGCAGCTGAAGGAGGAAGATGGCGTGACCATCATAACCGCGACCCACGACATGAAGATGCTCAGTGCCTCAGACCGGATTCTGTGGATTCGGGACGGGCGGGCAGAGCGTCTGGAGAGACGTTCGGACATTGACATCAGGATCGGCCATATCGACGGCCGGGTGATTTGAACTGCGCGGCCGGTCGCTGGCGCAGAGAACCAGGAGAGTGGGCAGGGATGTTTTTTTTCACTTCACAGACTGCTGCGGGGCGGACGGAAATCAGCCGGGAGGAGTCTTTGGGCAGCATCCCGGCCTTGAATCCAGGTGCGCAATGCACTGAGGAGGAAGACGGCACGGTCAGCGTGCAGGTCAGCAGCCGTGCTCCGGCAGGGTTCTGGGCGCGGCTGGGGCTGCCGCAGCGGCAGCGGAGTTACCATCTGGACAGCATCGGCGCGTTTGTGCTGCGCAGCATTGATGGCGAGCGCACGGTCGGGGATTTGTGCCGTCTGCTGGTGCAGAAGTACAATCTGAATCAACGCGAGGCGCTGTTGAGTCTGGCGGATTTTCTGAAAACCCTGACCCGGCGGAATATTATTGCCATAGGTGTCAAAGCCGCCGGGGGACAATGATGGCAGGGGGCATTCAGCTGCTGATGGCAAGGAGAGCGTTGGTTTGGCTGCTAGCCGGGCTGATGCTCAGCCATATTATCAGGGCTGAGAGCCATTATGAGTCTTTGCAGAGTTTGCTCGCTGGCGTTCCGAACCGCCTGGCCGGTTCGCCCGGCAATCTGTTGCTGCAAGAACGCGCGGAGAAGATTTTCCGGGACAGCGGGCTGACATGCGGCAGTATGGAATTTGTGGCTCCCTGTTTTCAGCCCGGCGCCGCGACTCTGCAGCTGGCGGAGCAGGGCAGCCCCTGGCCAATCCATATCCTGCACCCGACCCTGACCCGGCCGGGGAATTTCCCGGAGCGCGATTTCAGCTGTGAGCTTCTGTATTTGGGTTATGGTGAGGAAGCGGCGCTGCAGGCTCTGCAGGGACAGCAGCTGCAGGAACGCATCGCGGTGCTGGAATTCAATTCCGGGAGCGCCTGGCTGTCACTGCTGCGTTTTGGCTTCCGGGGCTTCCTGTTCCTCGATTCTCCCGCGGCGACGATGCTGGAGGGGCAGTCCAAGGTCTATGCCACCGATGTCGGGGTGCCGCGTTATCTGCTGCCCGAGCCTGCGGCCGGCCGGCTGCGGGAGCGGCTGCGGTCGGGTCCGGTCCCGGGGCGGATAGTCTCCGAGCCGTCACGCTGGCAGAATCAGCTGTTGCGCAATCTCTGGGTGCTGCTGCCGGGCAGCGACCCGGTGCTCAACCGGGAGACTGTGCTGCTCACGGCCCATTTGGACAGCAACGCCGCAGTTCCGGGCCTGGCCGCCGGGGCTTCTGACGCCGGGAATATCCAGCTGCTGCTGTCGCTGCTGCAGGAGTTCCACCGCCGCCCACCCGCCCGCTCGGTATTGTTCTGCCTAGTCAATGCTCACTGCGCGCACTATCTGGGTGAGCGCATCCTGACCTGGAGTCTGCTCAGCGAGCGCCAGCATCTCCAGGAGATGCTCGATGCCCTGGCCGCCAACTCGCGCCTGGAGGAGTTGTTTCTCTCCCATTATGAGCAGCTGAACCTGCAGCCGCCCAGCCGGCAGGACGAGGAGCTCTTGCTGAGCTGGCGCAACTTGGTTGATGCCAGTACGGGCCGGAATATCAGTGTCAAGGAACCCCTGGTGGATTTGGCGCGGCGGGAGGTCAACCGGATCAAATCCGAGCTGCTGTCCTTGCAGCGCCGGCAGCTGCCTGAGGCGGAGCACGTTGCGGAGTCCTCCCGCCTGGAGGAGCAGCGGCAGCGTTATGTGAAGGTGCTGACCTTGTTCAACCGGGTCGGGGTCCAGCACCGCCTCAGCGATTTGACGGCCGAGGAGGTTGAGGTACTGCGTGGGTATGTGCAGGAGATCACTGCCAGCCGCCGCACCTGGCGGCGGTTGAATCAGGAGGAAATCTCCCGCACTTCGGCCAATTTGCAAGTCCGGGAAGTCCTGGCGGAGCGGAAACTGCTGTTCGGTCTGGATTTGCAGTTGAACTGGCGCAACCATCTGGTCGGGATGTCTTCCGGCGAGCATCATGGCAGCACGGCCTGGGGGCGTCGTTTTGGGCTGCATTCGTCGGCGGTAGCCCGGAGTCTGCAGGCTGACCAGGCCGGTCCGATATCCTTTGTCGATGCGATGACTCGTCAGGGTGGGCATCCCGAGAGTTATTATTATCCTCTGAATGATGACACCTACAAGGTCTATCAGGTAGCCAGAAAGATTCCGGCTTTCTCGCTGCGCAATGTCTTTGCCGCGAACGAGCGTATTTTCACTCAAGGTGATACTGTATACCAGATTGACCCCGCCCGTTTTGAGAGCCTCTGCGACTACAGCGTGAATTATTTGCGGGCGCTGCTGGATAATCGCGGCACCGGTTCGCCACAAATCTACGAACAGTCCCTGAAACAGCGCCCGTTCGACTGGCGCTACAACTGGAGTGTGCTGATCAAGACCTTCCGGTTTGATGAATATGCCGCCGCGGTGCTGCCGCAGCTGCCGGTACCCGGGAGCATGCTGACCCTGTTTGAACCGGCCAAGGAATATCTGCCGGTGGTCAGCGGCACTGTGGTCAATGCTATTTGCGCCTTGACGGACGAGCGCGCCGTGGCGGTGATTTATGGCTTGGGCCCGAACATCCTGCTGCCGGCGGCCTTCCGTTATGACCCGGATTTTGTCCAGGTGGAGCAGGTTCTGGACGTGGGTGAGAACGAGAGCAAGCTGGCTTCCCAGATCAGCCGGGTAAGGCGGGAGAAGACTTTGCCCCTGTTTGCGGCCTGCGAATATCCCCTCTACGCCCGGGAGAACCCGGCCCTGATTGCGGTGGACAAGATTACCGAGCATGACTATCTGCTGCTGAACGGACTGCTCAATACCCCGCCCCGGAAATTTGGTCTGGCGGGGATTTCCAGCATCTATACGAGCCGGGTCTTTTTGCCCCTGGACGGCCCGGGCGCGTTTTATCTTGAACGCGGTGAGCCCTTGAAGATACTGACTCGTGGCCGGTTGCTGGCTTTGAATGGCACAACCCAGGACCCGGCGGGGCGGGGCTTCGCCTCACCCGCGGCCTTCGATACGGGCTTTTTTGCCACTGCGGTGCAAGATATGTCGCGCTTGAATCACGCCCGCCAGGCCGCCTTGGCCGGTACCAGCGATGATTTGTCGGCGCAATTCCTGGAATCCGGTGACCGTGCGATAGCTGCGCTGGAGCAATCGCGGCAGGAATGCCGCTGGCTGGACTACGTGCAGAATCTCTACCTGGCACTGGGGGCTCAGAGCAAGGCCTACCAGCGCCTGGCGGACATCACCAACGATATGCTCAAGGCGGTGGTGTTCTATCTGGCGCTGCTGCTGCCATTCTGCTTTTTTCTGGAGAAGCTGCTGTTCAAGTTCAAGCGCATTGAGCTGGAGATGCTGTGCTTCGCCGGGCTGTTCGTACTGACCTTCCTGGTCTTCCGGCAAATTCATCCTGCGTTCCGGGTGGCACAGACTCCGGAGGCGATTTTCATTGCCTTCATCATGGGCGGGCTGGGGACTTTCGTAATCAAAATCCTGCATGACCGGTTTGAGGGCGAGATGCATTTGCTGTTCAAGCATGATGTCGTCACGGTGGGTACCGCTGGAGTGGGGGTATCGACCGTGGGACAGTCTGCGATGCTGATCGGAGTGAACAACATGAAGCGCCGGCGCATCCGGACTGCCCTGACCACGGCCACGGTGGTGCTGGTGACCTTCACTATGCTGGCTTTCACCAGCATCTCGAAAAAGCTCAGTCCCACGGTGGTGCAGCGGGCCAGTACGGCGCAGTACAGCGGCCTGATGTTCCATTGGCCGGGCAACAGCTGCATGGATGAAGCGACCCTGCGCTGCCTGCGGGAGTTGTTTACCGGCTGGGGCGAGATTTCGGTGCGGCGCTGGTTGATGCCGGCCAAGGTCCCCAGCGGGGCATTGGTGTTTCGCGTTGAGAGCAGTGCCGGGAAGGTCGCCAGTGTGGATGCTTTTCTGGGGCTGTCGCCGCAGGAGGACGGCTTTATTCGTCCGCTGGCCCTGACCGCCGGGCGGTTCTTTTCCAGCGATCAGGCCTGGGAATGCGTGCTGCCGGAAGCGCTGGCTGCGGCCCTGGGCATTGCGCCGGACGGGCTCAGCGGGCAGTATTTGTATTTCCAGGGGCAGCGCCTGGCCATTGTGGGCATATTGTCCGACCAGGCATTTTTGACGCTGCAGGACCTCAATCAGCGTCCGGTTCTGCCGGTGAAGCGGATGGTGCAGCAGGCTGACAGCAGCGGTAGTGCCGGCCGTCATTTCAGCGATGAAGATGAGACTGGCGTGTTTTACACCGACTTAAGAGATTTGGCCATCATTCCGCAAGGCACCGCCAGGCTTCTGGGGGCATATCCTTACAGCATCTCTCTGAAGCTTTCTCCCCGGCGGAAGGTCTGGGACCTGGTGGAGAACATGCTGACTGTGACCAACGCCAGCAAGTTTCATATTGGCAGCCTGGAGGCATTCAAGATCGGTGCAGAATCTCGCCGCAGCCTGGCCAGCGGTGTATACTTCATCGGCGATGGTCACCGGACCGCAATTGGCGGACTGGCGTTCCTGATCATCCCGCTGCTGATTTCCGGGAGTATCATTCTCAATACCATGATGGGTTCGGTATATGAGCGCAAGGCGGAGATTGCGATTTACAACGCCGTGGGCTTGAATCCGACCCATATCGGGATGTTCTTTCTGGCGGAGGCCTTCGTGTACAGTGTCATCGGTTCGGTCGGCGGCTACCTGATCGGGCAGTTCACCAGCATCATCCTGACCCGGACCGGGCTGATCGGTGATCTCAATTTGAATTTCTCCTCTTTGAGTGTGGTCTATGTGATT
>JAAYYJ010000222.1 GCA_012515455.1 Oligosphaeraceae bacterium | reverse complement strand
GATTTCCTCCTGGAATCCGGCGATAGCGGTCTCTGACAGCGTCTCATCGCGGCCAAGTTTATGCAGTGCGGTTCCCTCGAAGAAGGTCATGCTGGCGGGGTCGATCACGAACAGGTCGTAGAAATCCGGCGGCAGGTTGCGGAACAGCGCAATCCTGCCATTATCGGACAGCTCGGCCAGGCGTGGTTTGTAGGTCTCGCGTTCGGCTTCGACGCTGCCATCCCGGCTTTTGCGGTCCTTGCGGTACCGCCGTCCATAGGCGACGACCACCCGATGCGGTCCGGGGCTGGCGAAGAGCACCCGCAGAGCGCCCGGGGCCGGCGGCAGTTTCTGCCCATCGGCATAGAGGTATTCCCCCACCGGGACCTTGTCCCCGACCACGCCGGAGGGCGGGGCGGGGTCCTCCGCGGCAGGGAGCAGCCCGGCCGCGCCCAGCAGCAGGCAGCACAGCAAGATATTCTTCACGGCAGTTTCCTCCTGGCTTGTTCCGCCACCGGATGGTTCGGGTACTCGCTGGAGACCTTGCGGTAGAGCTCCTCGGCCTTGGCGGCATTCCCGGCCTGAGCATAGACCCCGGCCCGGGCAAATTCAATTTCCGGCAGGTTGGGCAGGAGCGGTTCGAACAGGATTGCGCCCTCCAGCTCGCCCAGAGCGCCCGACAGCCAGCCGCGCTTCTGCAGAATTCTGGCCCGCAGCAGGCTGAAGCGGCCGTTGCCACGGCTGCCGGGATCGAGCTGCCCGAACTGACGCAGCAGCGCGGCGGCCTCGATCAGCTGCAGCTTCGGCAGAGGGATATCGTCCGTCAGCAGGTTCTCGATACGCTCCTGCAGAGCGTTGCCGCGCACCGCAGCGACCCGCTGTCCCTCGCCATATTCCTTGCCCTCCAGCAGGGCATTGTAGAAACGCCTGGCCGTGGCCACATCCCCCTGCTGCAAAGCCAGATCAAAGCGGCAAGCGGTCAGCAGCCGCTCTCCGGCCCGGCCGACGGAGCGGCTGTACTGATTCAGCCAGCGTTCGGCCTGGCGGTAGTCCCGCAAGCGGAACAGCGCGAAATCCAGCGCCTCGACCAGTGCCTCCAGGCGGTCCAGCCGCTCCTGCTTCATCTCCAGCAGTTTCTGGAAAGCCGCGCGGGCTTTTTCGGGCTGGTCCTGGGCGGCAGCGCGGGCCAGGGCAGTCAGGGCCAGGCGTTCCACCGCCGGGCTGAGCCGGCGGCTCTTCAGCAGCGCCTCGCAGAGCGGCATTTGCTCCGGGCAGAGCTGCCGCTGCTGCAGGAAGGACAGGCAATTCAGCAGGAACTCCTGATTGGTGACCTTCTGAAAATCCATCCCGGACAGGAGGTTAAAGAAATAGTCATAATCCACATCCCGGTGATGCAGCCGCCGCAGAGGCGGTGCGGCTTCCGGAAAATCGATCCGTCCCGCGGCTTCTTCCCGTTTGACCGTGACGGTCAGGGGGCAGCTGGTGAGAGTAGCGAAGATGCGGCGGATGCTGTTCCCCTGCATCCTGATACCGTCAGCGAAGGCAAACACCGCCTCCTGTTGGCTGGAGGTCGCGATTTCCGTCTCGGTGAAGGTGATGTCATCCAGGCTGAGGTAGGACAGATGGCGGTAATGGAAGGCGGGGTTGGCGGCATCGCGGTGCTTGGCCTCGATCTTATCCAGCCTCGGCGCCTGGCCCCGGGGCAGGAAATCCTCCATGGTCACCGCATTGACCTTATTGCCGCCGGGAAGCTTGCCCAGGGCCAGAGCGAAAGTACCGGAGAAGTTCACGCCCAGCAGCTCCAGGTCACTCAGCCCGGCCGGGAATGACAGCGTTTTTTTGAACTCCCCGCGCAGGCTGTTGTAGACGAAATTCTGTCCCGGGCGTTCGATCTGGAGCTCTCCGTTCAGGAGCAGATAGCCCGAATCATCGGCGGCCACGAACCAGTCCTGTTGCTGGGGCGCCGGGCGGTGGCTGAAGCCACGCAGCTTCAGCAGAAAACGGTCCGTCGAGGTAACCGGGTTGCAGACCTGTGCGAATTCCGTGACCGGGAACAGCGCCAGCGGCGGCGCTTTCTCCCACAACGACTGCACCTGCTGGAAGTTCTCGCCCGGGCCCTCGGGCAGTGAGCGCAGCTCGGCCAGCACGCCGGTCCAGCGGGTGATATTGGCTTGCGCGGCATTCTGCCCGGAAGCGAAGTAGGCCAGGATGCGCTTCGCGCTGGCTTCGGGACGGCAGAGCAGCACCGCGCAGTTGTGCCGGCCTGGCCCCATTGCGCGGGAGAGAATCAGCCGCCCGCGGTCGTCATAGCAGACCACATCCCGGCCGTCGGGCTTGCCCAGTCCGCAGACCGGCACTTCCAGGATGATGCCGCAATCACCGGGCAGGGCGGCGCCGCTGTACGAATAACTGGCCCGGAATTTCGAGGCGCTGTGGTGCCAGGGGTCGCGCTGCGGCTGCGAGGAGCAGAGCGGAATAATCAGCATGGTCAGCCAGGCCAGCAGCAGCGCGGCGGGAATTCGGGTGATCATCTTCAGGTTGCTCCTATGCGCAATAGGGCCGGTGGAGACGCCTCTGGGCTTAACCGGAGCCCGCCCCGGCAGGTTGTTTGCCCCGCCCGGGGACTCGCTCCCCGCAAGACCGGCCAATTGCGATTACTATAACGCTTTATTGTTTTTTTTCTTATTCGACTACCAAAAAAGCCCAATGCGGTTATGTTATACCACAGAGTTCCAGGTTTCACAGGTGCGAGGACATTACCTGGGCGCTGCGAACCCGGCGAGGGCTGTATGCCTCGCGGCACTACAGTTTTGCGGTCGGAGCAGAGGGCCCCGCCGCGTCACAAACCATTTTTCAGGCCATGCCAGAACTACCAGAAGTAACTACGATTTGCCGCAGCCTGGACCGTCAGTTGCGCGGTCAGGTCATCACCGGTGCCGCCAGCTGCGGTCGGCTGCGGGTTGATGTCGACAGCGTCAGCTTGCAGGGTTTCTGCGCTGGGAAGTGCATTTCTGCGGTGACCCGGCGAGCCAAATATCTGCTGGTGGTTTTCACGGATCGCTCCGGGCTGATTCTGCATCTGGGCATGACCGGCTCCTTTGTGATCACCCCTGACGACGGGCAGGCTCGGCCTTATGAGCGGGCGTACTTCCTGCTGGCGGACGGGCGCCGCTGGCGCTTCTGCGACATCCGCTGCTTCGGTTCGCTGCAGCTCTGCCCCGGGGACATACAGTCCTGCACCCACCCGGCCCTGGCCGATCTCGGCCTGGAGCCGCTGACCGGGGACTTCAACGGCAGCAGCCTGCACCGCCTCAGCCGGAATTCCCGCACCCCGGTCAAGACCTGGCTGATGGACCAGCACAATGTGGTCGGAGTCGGCAACATCTATGCCAATGAAGCGCTGTTCCAGGCTGGCATCAACCCTGCCACCCCGGTGCGGAGATTGGGGCTGCAACGCTGCCGGCGCCTGGCGGCAGCGGTGAAGACGATCCTGCAGGCGGCCATTGCGGCAGGCGGTACCACCATCAGCGACTACCGCGATGTCGATGGCAGCGAGGGACATTTCCGTACCGCCCTGGAGGTCTACGGGCGGGCGGGTGAGCCCTGCCCCCGCTGCGGGGACAGCATCGAGCGGCTGCTCCAAGGCGGCCGGGCGGCGTTCTTCTGCCCGCGCTGCCAGCCGCGACGTTGAGGAGAGGCATGGGTAACCCATTACAGATTCTGCAGCAAGCATTGCAGGAAGCCACGCAGACCGGAATGCCATTCGGGAAATACGGCCCGCAGAACTACCCGCCCCATGGCGTGCCTCTGGCCGACCTGCCTTTCGAATATCTGCAGTGGTTCCAGCGGCGGGGGTTTCCGCCCGGACGGCTGGGGGAGCTGTTGGAGTTGGTCCTGAACATCAAGCGGGACGGCGCAGAGGAGGTCTTCTCTGCCCTGCGGGGCGGCCGGCCGGCTCAGAGTCTGCGCCAGCCCCAACGCCGGAAGTGGGATTTCCAGTGAGGCTGAGCGGCCAGCCCGCGCGGAGATGGGCGAGGCCGCCGGCCGGCATTGTTCTATCCATTCGCGGATGGTTTTGAGGATACCACCGCGGTTCTGCCTCCAGTAACAACCAGCAAGAGAAAGGAAATGCCATGTTCTGTCCAAAATGTGGAGCCCAAATTCCCGACGCCAGCAGCTGCTGCCCGCAATGTCAGACTGGCAACGCCGGCGGCGCTGCCCCTGGTGGCGCTGCCCCTGGTGGCTATGCTGCCCCGACTGGTGCTTATCCTGATAATTTCTTCGGTCACATCAAGGCTCTGTTCGGTCCGGCGGCACTGCCTCCGCCCAGTCCGGCCATTGAGGCACTGCGGCATTCACCGCCCAAGAACTACGTCGTCTTTATCGTCCTGGCGATCTTTTTAGGCGGCCTGGGCATACACAACTTCTATGCCGGGTACAACGACCGCGGGCTAGCGGAACTGGTGGTCTGGCTGATCCTAACCGTAATCAGCTGCGGCTTCCTAGGAATAATTTGCTGGGTATATGTGATTATTGACATCATCAATACAAAGCAGGATGCGGCCGGAAGACCTTTCGTTTAACCCCCAAAGCAAACGCGCCGCCTGGGGTCTCCAGAAAGCGCACCGCGACCGGAGAACCCGGCGCACAAAAGTAACGCCCCGGCCTGCTGCATGCAGACCGGGGCGTACGGTTTTCTGGTCGGTGCCGGCCGGCTACAGCCTGGTCGGCACCGCGTATCGGTTCAGGGCATCAGCCCAGGCGCTTCTTCAGGGCCTCGAGTTGCTTCTGCAGTTCGGCCGGGAGATGGGCGCCGAACTTGGCGAAGTGGGCTTCGATTTGCGGGAGAACCGCTTTCCAGCCCTCGGTGTCCACGCCGAACAGCATGGCCTGGTCTTCGGCCGGGACATCTAGTCCCTGCAGATCAAGCGCTCCCTCGGCGGGAAGATTCCCGATCGCAGTCTGTTTGCAGGCGGCCTTGCCTTCGCAGCGTTCAAAAATCCATTTCAGCACGCGGGAGTTTTCGCCGTATCCCGGCCACAGCCATTTGCCTGCGTCATTTTTACGGAACCAGTTCACGTAGAAGATTTTGGGCAGCTTGGCGCCTTTGCGGGCACCGATTTCCAGCCAGTGCTTGAAGTAGTCGCCCATGTGATAGCCGCAGAAGGGCAGCATCGCGAACGGGTCAAAGCGCAGCTGACCCAGGCCGCCGACCGCAGCGGCAGTCATTTCCGAGGCCATGGTAGCACCCAGGAACACGCCGTGTTCCCAGTCAGTCGCCTCGTTAACCAGCGGCACCACGGTCTTGCGCCGGCCGCCGAACAGGAAGGCGCTGATTGGCACGCCCTTGGGGTCTTCCCATTCCGGAGCGATAACCGGGCACTGCGCGGCCGGGGTGGTGAAACGCGCATTGGGATGGGAGGCTTTGCGGCCGCAGCTCTTGGTCCAGGGGCGGCGCAGCCAGTCGATCAGGAACTCCGGATGGTCGTCGTGGTCTTCCCACCAGACCTTGCCGTCAGGAGTGATGGCAGCGTTGGTGAAAATCGAGTTGCCCCGGTTGATGGTGCGCATGGCATTCGGGTTGGACTGCATGGAGGTGCCGGGAGCCACGCCGAAGAAGCCGTTCTCGGGATTGATGGCGTAGAGCTGGCCGTCCGCACCGAATTTCATCCAGGCGATATCATCGCCGATGGTCTCGACCTTCCAGCCCGGGATGGTGGGTTCCATCATGGCCAGGTTGGTCTTGCCGCAGGCGCTCGGGAAAGCAGCGGCGATGTATTTGACCACGCCGGCGGGGCTGGTCAGTTTCAGAATCAGCATGTGCTCAGCCAACCAGCCCTCTTCCCGGGCCTGCACCGAGGCGATGCGCAACGCGAAGCATTTTTTGCCCAGCAGGGCATTGCCGCCATAGCCGGAGCCGAAGGAGATAATCTCGCGGGTTTCCGGGAAATGGGTGATGTACTTCTTGTCCATGGGTGCGCAGGGCCAGGGCTGGTCCGCCTGTCCGTCGGCCAGGGGCGAGCCGACCGAATGCACGCATTTGACGAATTCGGCGCCCTTGTCAATCTTGTTGAAGACTTCCAGGCCGACCCGGGTCATGATGCACATGTTGATTACAACATAAGCGCTATCAGTGATCTCGACGCCGTATTTGGCGATCGGTGATTCGATGGGTCCCATGCTGAAGGGGATGACATACAGGGTGCGGCCCTTCATGGCGCCCTTGAACAGCTGGTTGAACTCCGCCTTCATCTCGGCCGGGTCTTTCCAGTTGTTGGTCGGGCCGGCGTCTTCCTTTTTCCGGGAGCAGATGTAGGTGCGGTCCTCGACCCGGGCCACATCACCGGGGTCCGAGCGCACAAAATAAGAGTTCACGGGCTCATTCAGTTTAATAAAAGAACCGGCCTTGACCATCTGATTGGCCAGGTCGTCATATTGTGCCTGAGAACCGTCGCAAATCATGACGTTGTCCGGTGTGCACAGATCAATCCAGGTCTGCAACCAGGTTTTCAGCGTCGGGTTCTTGATGTCGCTCAATTGCATGTTCATGTTCCTTCTTGGTTTCGAATGACTATGGCCGAAGCCGCCGGCAGATTACAAAGAACTAAATATAATGCATTATTCGCGAAATTGAAATACCCGTAGCCCATAATAGCCCAATTTGTGAAAAAAAAGCTCCCGGGGCCGCCACGGCGCCAGGGTAGTACAGGAGAAAAGAAAAAGATGGCAAAATCCGCCGAGTGATGCTTCCGGAATTGAATTTTTCCGGACGGGGGTTATCTTTTGCCCAGCGTACTGCCACCGGCCGGCCCAGCAGTTCTGTGTTTATCCACCGGCAGGCAGTGATTTTCGTGGTTTTAATCTCTATCGGGACAGTTGCGGCTGTGCTGATGCCATGCATCAGGAGCGTTCATGAAAGGAATCATTTTAGCCGGTGGCGCGGGCACTCGCCTGCACCCCACCACCCTGGGAATTTCCAAGCAGCTGCTCTGCATTTATGACAAGCCGATGATCTATTATCCGATATCGGTGCTGATGCTGGCCGGCATCCGGGAGCAGCTGATCATCACCACCCCGGAAGACCAATCGGCATTCCAGCGCTTGCTGGGCGACGGCTCGCAATTCGGGCTGTCCTTCAGCTACGCAGTGCAGCCGTACCCCGGCGGACTGGCCCAGGCCTTCCTGATCGGCGAGGAGTTCATTGCCGGCGGTCCGGTGGCGCTGGCTCTGGGCGACAACATCTTCTACGGTTCAGGCATCCAGGCGATGCTGGCCAAGGCCGTTGAGCAGGAGGTCGGCGCAACGGTTTTCGGGTACTACGTCTGCGACCCCGAGCGCTTCGGGGTAGTGGAATTCGACCGGGACATGAAGGCCATTTCCATCGAGGAAAAGCCGGCGCAGCCGAAATCGAATTACGCGGTCACGGGTCTGTATTTCTACGACCGCAAGGTAGTTGAGATTGCCAAAACCATCCGTCCCTCAGCCCGGGGCGAGCTGGAGATCACCAGCGTGAACAACGAGTACTTGCGCCGGGGTGAATTGCAGGTGCGGCTGCTGGGACGCGGGTATGCCTGGCTGGATACCGGCACCCAGGACAGCCTGCTCGATGCCGCGAACTTCATCCGCACCATCGAGAAACGGCAGGGACTGCAAATCGCCTGCCTGGAGGAAATTGCTTACCACCACGGCTGGCTGGACGCTGCAGCCATCCGGCGCAGCATGCAGTCGATGGCCAAAACCGACTACGCACAATACTTGTTCCGGGTCATCGGGCAGTGATCCAGGCTGCCGCGAGCAGTGACCCGAGCCGGGCCGTAATGGCCTGGCCCAACCGCAGGAGGCGACCGCAATGAAAAAATATATCCCGATGGATTTGGCGTTCGAGCATTATTCGCGTTTGAACCATCACCTGATGGCGGCAGAGTACAGCAAAATCTGTGCCGAGATGTGCAAACCGCGTTATGCCTGCGTGCCGCTCTATGAGTCACTCTGCCTGTATGACCAGGGGCAGCTCTACCTGCCCGAGCAAGTGCGGGTGATCTGGGTCCATGACATCGAGCGGCCCAGCGACAACTACCTGGCCCGGGAAATGGCCGAAATGGAGCACGATTTCGGCTTCCAGAGCAGCTACAACATCCGGACCATCTGCACTGCCACCGCAGAACTGCGCCAGGAACTGCAGGCCATCCGGGAACTCGGGCACGAAATCCAATACCAGTACGAGGACCTGGTCATCACCCAGGGGGACCTCGAAGCCGCCCGCCAGAGCTTCAGGGACAACCTGACCCAGCTCCGGCAGTACTTCCCGGAAATTAAGGCCGCCTTCGCCCACGGGGTCTACAAGTCAGGGTTCGACTCCACCGAAATTTTCAAGGAAGACGGCGTCTGGAAGCCGAAACTCTGGCAAGACCTCGGCCTGCGCCATCCCTGCGCCGAGCTGTATTACTTCATGTCGGTCCTGAAGAGCGAATTCGACTCATCATTCCATTATTTCGGCGAGAGCTCCTGCATCGGCGGGGAGGAATTCGCGGAGGCGCTGCGCTCGGCCCAGGAGGGCGACATCGTGGTCTTCCTGCAGCATCCGACCTGGTGGTCAGACAGCTATGAGGTCAGCGAATTGAAAAAAGTCGTGCGCGGGAAATGTTTTTTTTAGGCTCAGGCATCCACTCAGGGGACAATAATTATGCATAAAATCGTGGTCTTGGACGGATATGTGGCCAATCCCGGGGATTTCTCCTGGGGGCCGTTGCAGGATATGGGTGATTGTCAGGTCTACGAGCGGACCGGCAGCCGGGCGGAGCTGCTGGAACGCGCCGCCGGGGCGGAGGTCATCCTGACGGACAAGGTTCCGATCAGCGCAGAGGTCCTCGCTGTTCTGCCGGATTTGCGCTTCGTCTCGGTGCTGGCGACTGGTTACAATATTGTGGATGTGCCAGCCTGCCGCCGGCACGGGGTGGTGGTCAGCAATGTACCCAATTACAGCACTGAATCCGTCGCCCAGCACACCTTCGCACTGCTGCTGCAAATGCTCAACCACACCGATGAATACACCCGTGAGGTCGCCGGGGGCGCCTGGAGCCGCTCGCGCGACTTCACCTTGTTCCTGTCACCGATCCGGGAAATCTCCGGCATGACCCTCGGCATCATCGGTTATGGGGCGATTGGTCAGGCGGTGGCCCGCATTGCCCGTTCCTTCGGCATGAAGGTCCTGGTGGTGACCCGCACCCCCAAAGAGGACCCCGCGGTCAGCTTCTGCAGCCTAGAGGAGCTGCTGAGGCAAAGCGATGTGGTCTCGTTGCATTGTCCGCAGACCGCCGAGACCACCCGGATCATCAACGCCAGCAATATCGCGCTGATGCAGCCCGGGGCGCTGTTGCTCAACACTGCCCGCGGCGGGCTGGTCGATGAAGAAGCCCTGGCCCAGGCCTTGAACAGCGGCCGTCTGTCCGGCGCCGCCCTGGACGTGCTCTGCAGCGAGCCGCCGGCGGCGGAGAATCCTCTGCTGCAGGCCCGGAACTGCCATATCACTCCGCATGTGGCCTGGGCCGGGTTGGGTGCCCGGCGGCGCCTGATGGAGATCACCTTCGCCAATGTCCGGGCCTATTTGGAAGGCCGGCCCATCAATGTGGTCAGCGCCTGAGGCGGGGTGCCGCCGCGGCCGCTAGCCCGGTGCGGCGCGTCTCTTCTCAATCCGGGGCGGCCAGGTGATCCAGCCCCAGGACATTCTGCATATCATAGAGACCCGGCCGGGCTGCAGCCAGGAATTTGACGGCGCGCAGGGCGCCCTTGGCGAAGGTTTCGCGGCTGGAGGCCTTATGGGTCAGTTCCAGGCGCTCGCCCTGGGTCGCAAAGATGACAGTGTGGTCGCCGACCACATCGCCGCCGCGCAGGGAGTGCATGCCGATCTCCTGCCTGGTGCGGGCGCCGACCATCCCGACCCGGCCGTGCCGGGTGTCGTCGGCGTAATCGAGACCGCGGGCCGTGGCCAGGATTTCCCCCAGGCGTTCGGCGGTGCCCGAGGGGGCGTCCTTCTTCTGGTTGTGGTGCATCTCCACCACCTCGATATCGTAGTCTTCACCCAGCAGCGGCGCGACCTGGGCGCAGAGGGCAAACAGCACATTCACGCCGACGCTCATATTGGGGGTGCAGACGAAGCGGGCGCCATTCTCGCTCAGGGACCGCAGGGTGCCTTTATTTTCCATGCTCAGGCCGGTGGTGCCGATGGTCAGGCTCACGCCCT
>JAAYYJ010000025.1 GCA_012515455.1 Oligosphaeraceae bacterium | reverse complement strand
GAGCTGGTGCGATCAGGTCAGGCCCGCATTTCAGCTGGGTATCCTCCATGTTCCCGGACAACTGCTTGCCAATAATCTGGCAACTGGACTATTTTGCCATTCCAGCCAGCCAGTTGACCATTGGTTGGGGGAACCAGAGCAGCATCAGGAACACCAGCAGATAGGCCGGCATAAAATACAGGGTGCCCTGAAAAACCTGCCCGATGCTGCTGTCTTTGCTCCTGCTGGCGACCACGAAGCTCGATACGCCGACTGGCGGGGTGATGGCTCCCAGGGTGGTAAGCAGACAGACTACCTGCCCGAACCAGACCAGATCGAGCCCCAGTTGCTTGATCAACGGAATAAACAGCGGCAGGGTGATGAGCAGGAACGCCAGGGCATCCATTAAGCATCCGCCCAGCAAATAACAGCCGGCCATCAGCATGATAATCACTGCCGGTGAGAGGTCGCTGCCGGCCACGCTGCTGGCCAGCATCTGGGGCAGACGGGCCAGGGAGAGGAATTTCCCGAACACGGTCGCTCCGGCGAGGATCATAAACACCATACCGGTGATATGGAGGGTCGCGATCATCGCGGCCCGTAAATCAGCATAACTCAGGCGGCGGCGCAGCAGGCAGCCGAGGATGCCAATGAAGGTGCCGAAGCCGGCGGCCTCGGTCGGGGTCACGATGCCGGAGAACATCGTGCCCATAATCAGCGCAAACAACACTGCAATTTCCAATACGCTGGGCAGGACTGCGAAGCGCTGCCGCCAGGATGCCCCTTGCCCAGGTTGGGCGAAATCCGGGCGCAGGCGGCAGAGCACCGCCACGGTCAGCAGGAATAACCCGACCAGGATAGCCGAGGGCACTACGCTGCCGGCGAACAGCTTGCCGATGCTGGAGCCGGTGTACAGGCCGTACACTACCAGCACGATGCTGGGGGGGATCATCGCTCCCAGAGTCGAACCCACCGCGATGCTGCCGCACTTCAGCTGGGGGTGGTATTTGGCTTTGGTCATAGGCTCCAAGGCGACCGAGCACATGGTGGCGGCAGTGGCGGTGTTCGAGCCGCAGATCGCCGAGAAGCCTGCGGATGCGAGCAGCGTGGTCATGGCCAGACCGCCCCGGCAGCTTCCCAGCCAGGCCTCAGAGGCCTGGAACAGACGGTTGCTGTAGCCGGCGTGGTAGATGATCTCGCCGAGGAGAACAAACAGCGGAATGACCGTCAAACCATAGTTCGAGAAGGTTCTCCAGATTTCTGCCCCAATTATTCCAGTGAACAGTTGCGAGAATGAATCCGGCGGTACTAGGGCGAGGCAGCCGCAGGTGCCGGCCAGGAGCATGGCCAGCCCGGGTGACATACCACAAAAGAGAATCAGGCAGAGCATGCCGGCGATGCCGGTCAGGCCAATGACGGTGTTGATGTCCATAATTCCATGACTGCGTTTGATGACCAGGAAGAGCCGCAGGGTGGTCTGCCCCTGTGGCTACGGTTCGGTGCGGATGCTGTTGGTGACGCCTTTTCTGCTGACCCTGGTGAGGGCTTCGGTATCGGGGTCTTGGCGGCAGAGCAGGTAGATGCAATCAGTCAGGAAGGCACAGGCCAGCAGCAGCAGTCCACCCGCAGCAACGAACATAATGACAGGGTAGGGCAGTTTCAGGGATTCTGAGACTTCGCCGGCGGCCAGCAGCCGGTAAGCCCGGTAACCGAGTTGAATGCTCATCATCAGCATCAGCAGAAAAGAGAAGAACATATTGCTGGCGCCGAGGTATCGTTTGCCGGCCGGCGAGTAGCTGCGGGTGAACAAGTCCAGCTCGACATGCCCGCGCTTGCGCTGGGTGTCAGCCAGCGCCAGGGCTGCAATCAGGGCCCCGGCAAAGCCAGCCAGTTCATAGGTGGCGGTCAGCGGGTACCCGGCCAGGCGGCAGAACACATTGCTGCCGGACAGAATTACCAGCATCCCCAGCAGTACGGCCGCGATCCACATCCCCCCCAGGCACAGCAGACGCTCGCAGTAGACTAGTTTTTTCAGCATAATCGGAAATCCCTGCTCCCGTACGGCCGCGGCGGGGCTTCCCGCTGCGGCAGAGCGGTAATGGTTATTCTTGCATGGCGGGATGGCTGCTGATGAAGTCCAGCAGTGCCTGTGCATCGATGTTCCGGCCTTGGAGCTTCTCCCGGTAGGCGGAGAAAATCGGCTCGAGGGTGGTTTTGAGAGCGGCAGTGACCTCACTGCTCAGGGTGGCGGTCTGCACCTGCTGTTCGTCTCTGGCCCAAGCCAGGGAGTTTTCCACGTGCTGGTCGACGTACTCTGCGGTCCATTTGGACTGTTCATAATACAATTCATCAAGGATGGCTTTGAGGTCATCCGGCAGGCTGTCGTACTTTTTCTGGTTCATGACCACGGCAAAGCTGGTGACCGGCAGATTGGCCAGCAGGACGGATTTGCAGTACTTGGCGTAGTTCATGTCTTTCAGTACTTCCGCGGAGGAAACAATGCCCTTGATCAGGCCTTTCTGCAAGGCATCAGGGACTTCGGACTGGGGCATGGCGACTGGGATGCTGCCCAGCAGCTTCATCGGTTCCAGCAGCGTCCCTGAGGAACGCAGTGAGAGACCCTGTAAATCTGCCACCGTCGCAGCTGGCTGTGAGCTCATCACCACTCCGGGCGGGCAGGTGAAAGCAGTCAGGACTTTGACTTCCCGGAATTCATCCGGTTTGAATTTGGCCAGCATTTCTGCCAGAATCCGGCTGGCGGTTTGAGAATTAGCGAAGAAATGCGGCAGATCGATTGCTTCCGAGACGGGGAATCTCCCAGGCTGGTAGCTCATGGCGAAGTTGCCGATATCCGCGGTGCCAGCCACCACTCCGTCGAAGATATCCTTCGCTCCCAGGAGTGTCCCGCCGGGGAAGGTATTGACTTTGATGCGGCCGCCGCTGCGTGTCTCGACTTCCTGCTTCCAGCGTTCCATCTGCACGCAGGGGAAGGTGCTGTCCGGAGGGAAATTGGCATAACTCAAGGTGATGACTTCAGGATTCTTCCTGCAACTGCCCAGTAGCAGAACGCAGCCCAGCACCAGCATGGCGCTACTGAAACACAGTACTGTTTTCTTCATAATGCAGTTCCTTCTGATTAATTGATTATGACCGGGAAACACACAAAAAAAAACGGAGCAACCGCGATTGCTCCGTTTCTGTGATTTATTGCTGCTGTCTTAAGAAAATACCCGTAGTGATGCACAAGAAATGGAGAATCAAGGCGTGCGGAAGCCTCGCCAGGACCATACCTGGCGCCAGCTGCAAGAAATTTGCCATGATTCGCGGTTTGTCATCGGTATTCTCTATTGAAAGTGCCTTACTATAGCAGGCAAAAAAAAGGATGTCAAATGCGAAGGCAATTTTTTCTCCCCCGTCATTTTTCCGCAGGCGTGGTTGCGGTTGCCCCTTGTACTGCAGTCTTAGCGGGTACGGTTCGGCCTGTGGGGGAGGGCTTGGTCTTGCAGCATTCCCCGAACATCGCCCCGCCGATAATCAGCAGCGCGCCGAAGATCTGCAGCGGCGAGAGCGCTTCGTGCAGGAGGATGGCGGCGAAGACGACCGCGGACACCAGTTCGAGGTAGCCGCAGACCGCGGCTGTCTGGGTCGGCAGCTGATTCAACGAGGAGAAGTACAAAAAACCGCCGCCGCCGGTGTTAAGCACGCCCAGCAGCAGCAGCGGCAGGAGGTCGAGATGGTCCGGGCGGGTGAGATGGCCCTGGCGCAGCAGGGTGAAGAGCAGCACCGCCAGGAAGCTGATGCTCATTTGCAGCATGGCGTTTTCCAGTCCGGTGATGCGGTTGGCTTTTTTGTTGCAGATGATCAGCAGGGCGTAGGTCGCCGCCGACATCAAGCCGCAGAAAATGCCCCATTGGCTGCCCTGTTCCGGCACAATCTGCCCATTGATCAGCAGGACTCCGCCGATGACGGCCAGGAATCCCAGGACTTTGTTCCGGGTCAGTTTTTCCTGGAACAGCAGTGGTGACAATGCCATTACGATGACCGGCCCGCAGTAATACAGCAGCGAGGACAGGCTCACGCCGATGTGCCGGTAGGCTTCGAACAGGAACATCCAGCTGGCCGCCATCGCCACGCCGGAGCCAATTAGGAAGGCGAACTGCCGTTTTTCCCGCCAGAAGCAGGCCTGCCCATGGCTCAGCTTGAAAATCGCGGCCATCAGCAGTGCGCCAATGAAGGTGCGCCAGAGTACAATTTCATAGCTGGACAGCCCGATGTGGCTGGCGACTATGCCGTTGGAACCGAACAGAAGCATCGCTAGGTTGTATTTGACAGAAGCGAATTTTTTCATGGCTGTGACAATACCGGGTGGTGCAGGCTGCTGGAATAGCTCAGGACATGAATCAGCGCTGCCATAAATAATCTGTTAGGGTATAATATAATGCCAGAACAGAATGTTGAAGTACATTATAACATCAGACGCGAGGCATGCTTTTCGACTGGTGACGGTCAGCCGCTGGCGGCAGACCACATCCAGCCCGGCTGGAGCGACAATTCACAGGCTGTTGGCGAGGAGAACGCGACTATGGAACCAAGGAACTACTGGCGGGGGGAATTCTGCGTGGAGGTCAGCTCTGCGCCGGGCAGTCTGATTATTTTCGGCGCCTCGGGTGATTTAGCCAAGCGGAAGCTGTTTCCAGCGCTGTACAGCCTGCATCAGCGCCGGCTGCTGCACGAGTCCTCGCGGATAATCGGCATTGGCCGCACGGAATATAGCAGCGAATCCTTCCGGGAATGGCTGCGGCCGGCTTTTGCCGGTGAGCCTGCCCCGTTCCTGGAGCATGTCGAGTATCTCGCGGGAGATTATGGCAGTGCAGAGTTGTACCAGTCGCTGAACCGGGTCCTGGACGAATATGAACAGCACAGCGGCTTCCCCTCCCAGCGCACTTATTATCTGGCGCTGCCGACCACCCTCTACCAGACCGTGATCGAGAATTTGTCCGGCGCCGGAATGCTGTCCGGCCCAGACCAGGACCAGACCTGGCGCCATCTGGTGCTGGAAAAACCCTTCGGACGGGATTTTGCCTCCGCCCGGGAACTCGATCTGTGGCTGCATAAATATCT
>JAAYYJ010000221.1 GCA_012515455.1 Oligosphaeraceae bacterium | reverse complement strand
CCCGAGGTAAATTTTCTCGCCGCAGCGTTGCATTGAGGTGACGGCGATGGCCAGGCGATCCTGGACATGGAGTTCTTTAACCTTCATCTATGTGAACCTCGCAACTATGGGTCAACGCCATAATCTTATGCCGGACTGCACTGCCAGAAAAACAACTGGGTGACAGTGATTAGATCTCGTCAGGACAATTGCCATGCCAAACCATGCCCGGGACAATCCCGACAGAGCGGGTACACCAGATTGGGCTGGCTCTTCACAGCCGCAGACTCCTGGAGTGCCATGGGGCATTCTGCAGTCCGGGACTGGGTGGTTCAGCCGCACCCCGCATGAGTAAAATGTAATCCTGATTGCGGCTTTTACAAATTATCTGCGGTCCATTCTAGCTGTTCCCGCGGCCGGGCGGTCCTCCTCCTCCACCCGGGATTTCTCTCAGCAGTGGCAATATATCTGCAAATCCAGACGTTATAATACTATTGTTATGGTGTCGCTTGGGGTTGCCGGCAACCGGGACCTGGACTCCTGGGGGATGCGCACATGGATATATTTGAGGTGATGGTCATCGGCGGCGGAATGGCCGGATTATGCGCGGCTCTGCAGGAGGCCCGCGCCGGCGCGAAGACCCTGCTGGTGGAAAAAAACGGCCTCTGCGGCGGCACCGCCACCGTCGCGGGCATCAATTTCCCGGGCCTGTTCGATGCCTGGGGCAGGCAGATCATCGCCGGCATCGGCTGGGAGCTGATCACGCGAACGCTGCAGGAGACCGGACAGGCCCTGCCAGAGCAGTTCCTGAACCCCGATTCGAACCGCCAGCACTGGCGCCATCAGGTCCGCATCAACGCCCTGCTCTTTGCCGCCCTCGCTGACGAGGGACTGCTGGAGGCCGGTGTGGACTGCCGCTACCACACCATGCTGGCAACCCTGCAGCATCAGCGCGAGGGCTGGACTGCCGGACTGTGCGGCAAGGACGGATTGTACGAAGTGCAAAGCAAGATGGTTATCGACTGCAGCGGAGACGCCAATGCCACGGTGATCGCCGGTTATGAGACACGGCAGCCGGAGACCACCCAGCCAGGCACCCTGAGTGTCATTGTGAATAATTATGACTGTGAGAAGCTGGACCTGGCGCTGATCGCCGCAAATTTCGCCGCCGCAGCGGCACGCGGTGAGGTCGAGTACTGCGATATCGGCTGGGGAAAGACCTTCACCGGCGGTTTTCTCCGCGCGCACGGCAGCAACAGCAATCACATTGCCGGCAGCAACGCCGCCGACAGCAGCGGGAAAACCAAACTGGAAATCGCCGGCCGACGCTCCATTAGGCGGCTGTACCGTTTTCTGAAAAGTCAGCCCGGTCTGGAAAATCTGGAGCTGCAGATGGTCGCCGGCGAATGCGGGGTGCGGGAATCGCGCACCATCGTAGGTGAAGCCACGGTCAGCGCCGAAGACTATCTGGCCGGCAGGAAGTATGCCGATGCCATCTGCAACGCGTTTTATCAAATCGACCTGCACGATGCCGACGAGGGGCTGATCCACCGCACCCTGGCGCCGGGGGTGGTGCCCACGGTGCCGCTGCGGGCCTTGATCCCAAAACAGTCGCAGGACTTCCTGGCCGCCGGCAGAATCCTCTCCTCCGACCGGCTGGCCAATTCGGCCTTGCGCGTGCAGGCGGTCTGTATGGCTACCGGGCAGGCCGCCGGTGCCGCTGCGGCCCTGGCCGCCGGCAGCTCCTGCCAGCCGGGAGCAGTGCCCCTGCCGGAACTGCATGCCCTGTTGCGCCGGCATCAGGCCATCGTACCCTGAAGCGGCGCACGGGCGGCAGGCCACCAGCCGCCCGTCAACCCTAATCCACTCGTGTGGCTATTTTTCCCGGTTCATGTCCCTGTTTCCGGATAATCGACTCTGGACCATCTACAGCCAAGGAGACTCTCAGAATGAAAGTCAGCATTTCAGTTTATGGTGCGAATCAGCTGGTACCCGAAGAACGGCGCACGGTTGCCAACATCATTGCCCAGGCGGCGGCGGTCGGCTTCGACGGTATTGATCTGGGATATTTCTGGGGCGAGGACCGGCAGGCGGAATTCCAGCAGGCGCGGAAGATTGCCGACGACTGCGGCATCCAGATCGCCAATTATATCTGCGGCAACAATTTCGGCACCGCGCTCGCGGAAGGGCGAGGAGAGAAGGAAATAGCCAATGTCAAACAGGCCATCGAGGAAGCCGCCTTCTTCGGCTGCCCCGCGCTGCGGATTTTTGCCGGCGGCAACAACCTCTCCTGGGAAGAATACTCTCCCCGCATAGCCGATGCCATTGCCGCCTGCCTGCCACATGCCGAGCAGCACCGCGTGGTGCTGGCTTTGGAAGACCACGGCGGACTGTGCCGCGATTCCGCCCAAATGCTCTACTACCTCCAGAAAATCAATTCGCCCTTCCTGAAAGCCAATATCGACATCGGGAATTTCTGGCGCCCGGGCAATGAACTGCCGGAGGACGGGGTGCGGGCCACCGCCCCCTACGCGGCAATGGTCCACGTCAAGGACTACCTGATTGTCAACAATACCTTGGTCGCCGTACCCACCGGCGAGGGGCTGATCGATTTCCCGACCTGCTTCCGCACCTTGTCGCGGGCCGGCTATACCGGCTGGCTGTCGCTGGAATACGAATGCAAGATCGGCGACCCGCGCCAGGGCATCACCACCAGCCTGGTAAATATCCGCCGGGCCAGCGTGGGCTGCTGAAACACCCGGCGCACAGCAGTCCTGTGTGCTACCCCCCGGTCTCCTCGATGCATTCGCGGGTGATGGCGACCCAGTCGCGCACCCGGCGGGGGTCCGCCTCGACGGTCTCGACATCCTTCAGGGTCACGTCGAAACAGGTGCCGCGCAGGATGGCGCAATCACGTCGCATGGTCTGGCGGATATTGTCGCGGTAGTTCGGTCCCAGCAGGATAGCCGGATTGGGACGGTAGCTGATCACATAATCGCGGCCGATTTGGGCGGCGCAGGCGCCGACATCCGCAAAGGGGCTGACCGCGATCCGGCGCAGGTTGGGAATTTGCCGCAGCACGCTGATCTTCTGGGTCAGGTCTTCGCAGCAGCCATAGGCGGTAAGCGCGAACTGCTTCAGGATGGGCAGCTGGTACTGGAGCATAAACTCCTCGAAGTGCTGCGGGGAGATCAGCGTCCATTCCTGGGCGGCCATAAAGCACCAGAGGTCAGCTCGCTGTGCCCGTCCCGGTCCAGGCGCGGTCAGTTCTTCCGCGTATGGCATGGCCTGGTTCTGGTGGTCCAGGAACGACCAGTCGCCGGCGGCTTCCGCCTCTGCCTGGGCCTTCAGGATGCCTGCGGACATCCAGGCACAGAGGCGGTGCAGCCCCGCGGGATTGTCGGACAAATCGAGCATGATATTCTCGATGCCCCGCAGATATCCCAAATCGGTGGAGATATCACCGCCCCAAAAACGGTATACGCTCGCGCGGTCGAGATAGACCGGCAGGATACCATCCAGCAGTTCCTGCCAGATGGCCAGCTGCCGGGCGGTCTCTTCTTCAGCAATGCTGTGCACCGGCGTCTGCAGTCCGGAGAGATCATCGAGGTCCTTGAGCGGGTAGTCGACCTTGAAAGACCCGCGCGGGTGCCCGGAGCGGTTCCGCTGGATAGCATATCCCCAGCCGCTGTGCCGGTGGCAGGCCGGCAGGACGAGGTACGGTTCGAAAATCGAGTCGTCATCGAGCGCTCCCCAGTACAGCTGATAACGCAGACTGCGCTCGATACGCTGTCCTGCCGGGGTGCGGCAGAACAGGGCTGCCTCCGCCATTTCCTCCCAGGCAAAAGCACGCACGTAAAGCAACGGCCGAGTCATGCGCAGGGAGTTCAGGGCGCGCCAGTCCCGTCGGCGCTGCTGCTGTGCGGGTTGACCGCAGAGCGTGAGATAGGCCTCGGCCAAGGGACGAAGGAGCTCTTTGTCGTGCTGGTATGACATAGCGGAAAGATGGCAGTTGCAGGCAGGAGGAATTGCCGACAGCCTCCCCCTGAATCTTGGTGCGGCCGCGACGACAGTACAAACGCCCGGCAAACTCGAACAAGCAATCACCGACCCAGAGTTGTGTCCCTATCAGAACAGCATGTCGTAATGCAATGAAAATAACCGCCGGGCAGAAATTTGCAAGGAAAAACAGCAATTATCAACCAAATTCGAAGCCACATTGCCGGAAGAAAAACCAGAGCGGAGATATTGCCGAAATTGGTCCATTGGAACTGAATGACTCAGAGTTGACTTGTTTTTTACTTCAGCTCTTGCATTGTCTGATTGTAATATTATAGTAAGTCCAACGTTAAACCTACAAGGGTGTATTGATGGCCAACCTACAAGGGTGTATTGATGGCCAAGCCGACGATTTGCGATATAGCTGAGCGTTGCGGGATATCTCCCACTGTGGTTTCGGCGGTTCTGAACCGTCCTGGAGCGCGTTCGCGCTGTTCTTTGGAGACGCGGGCCTTGATTGAACAGACCGCTCGGGAACTGAACTACTGGCCCAACCTTCTGGCCCAGTCCATGGTTCTGCGTCATGTACCGGTTGTGGCGCTGATGCTGCACAAGCCTCAGTCCAGTGCATATTACGGCAGCCGTTACTTTTCCACTTTGGCTGCCGCGCTGAATTTTTCTTTGCGCGAGCGCAGTCTGGAAATTCTGCTTTCGTTTTATCGTAACGAAGACGAGCAGATTGAACGTTTTCGGTCTTTGTTAAGCAACGGATTAATCGGTGGTGTCATAAGCAATCTGGTTCCAGCCAACAATGCTCGTTTCATCCGAGCAGTCCAGGAAAGTTCTCTGCCGTATGTTGTGCTTGGTCATCCTGCTGTTCCGGCGCTGTCGTTGCGCGACAGCATACAAATATTTTATTACCGCGAACTGATGGAGCATT
>JAAYYJ010000220.1 GCA_012515455.1 Oligosphaeraceae bacterium | reverse complement strand
CAGCCGGCGGAACGGCAGGGGGGGGATTGTCCGGGGCCGAAATCGAGGGCGCAACCGCAGCATTCGGCCGCAGAGAAACAGGTACCGGCGGTACCGCGGCAGTGGGCGGCGGCACAGGCGGCGTAGAGACCGGCTGCGGCGGGGGGACTGGCTGCGGCGGGGAGACTGGCTGCGGCGGGGAGACTGGCTGCGACGGGGAGACTGGCTGCGGCGGGGCTGGTTTTGCCGGTCGGGTGGTTTTGGCTTTGGGAGATTTGGCAGGAGCCGCAGCTTTAACCTTCTTCGGGGTAGCACGGCCCGGTTTGTTATTTCCCGCTTTTGGGGTGTTGCGGCCCTGTTTTTTATCTTCCGTGACGCTGCCGGGGGAGTCTGGTTCGCTTGCCGGGCGCCCGGGGGCAGTTCTTATTACCTCCTGGTCCGGCTCTGGTGCGGTGGTCATCTGGTCAGGTGTTGTCGCCTGGTCCGGCTCTATTGCGGTGGTCATCTGGTCAGGGGTTGCCGCCTGGTCGGGGGCAGTGCCGGCAGCACCGGGTTTATCATCCTCGCTCTCATGATTACGTGGGGCTTTGTCGGTTGTGCCGCGGTTGAGTACTGTGATGCCGCTGACCGGGTAATGAGTAAGCTTAAAACCTTTTGCTTCCCGGGAACGCAGCGGATAGGAGTCGAAATCCACCGTAATGGAGTTGTAGGAACGACGATTGTTGGCCGCCAGATCGAGCCTGACCACGACGGAGCTGTTGGTATGGAGGCTGTCAATCAGGCAATTCTCAGGAATGATCTGATATTCGCGTTCCAGGATGAATTGCCCCATCTGGAAGCGCTTGACAAACCAGGTGCCCTCCTGCCGGTCGCGATACAGGATGGAATAGACCTGCTCCTTGTCGACCACGAACACGTATTTGGTCTGACCGATGTACTCTTTTTCAGAAATGTTGATTACTTTGCAGGTCCCGTCATTCTTCAGCAGCATCAGCTTGTCGAAAGGAGAGCACAGCAGCGGCTCGTCGTTCTTGTTGCTGGCCTTGACACTGGTGCCCAAAAAGTAATTCACCTTGTCATGATAGACCTTCAGGCTGCGACGGGCAATGTCCCGGGCATTAACCGACTCAAAATCATCGACCTGAGTCAGGCGCGGGAAGAGCGGGCCGTATTTTTCCAGCAGATGTTGCAGAAATTCCACCGTGTGCGCGGTGAGATGTCCGAGCTTGTAGGCAGTCTTCTCCATCTCTTGCAGAAGGATATCCAGCTCCTCGGCATTTTTATTCAGATCGAACAGCGAGATGCGCCGGATGGGGATTTGCAGGAGCTTCTCGATGTCTTCATCCAGGATGTCACGGTGGAGCAGGGGACGGAATTTCTCCAGGCCCTTGCGGGTCTCAGCGAAAATCTTCTCCATGGTCGGACAGTTCTCAATGCGCTTGTAAATGTGGTTCTCAATGAAAATCCGGGCCAGCGATTTGTCGTGGAAGCGGTCCTCATGCCGCTGCATGGCAATTTCCAGCTCCCGGCGCAGGATTTCCTGCAGCTTCTCGGTGTTGCGCTGCAGGACTTCCGAGACGGTCATTTCCACCGGTTTGTTGTCTTTAATAACCAGCAGGGTGGAGTACGCGGTCAGTTCGCAGTTGGTATACGCGTACAGCTCCTTGATAGTCTGTTCCGCATAGACGCCGCGAGCCAGATTGATCTCAATCTCGACATTCTCGGCAGTGTAATCGTTGATGGAGGAAATCTTCAGCTTGCCCTGCCGGACCGCTTTCTCGATCGAGGCAATTAGGGACTCGGTGGTGCTGCCCGCCGGAATCTCGCGGATGACGACCTTCTTGTCGCCGTCGGGCTCGATTCTGGCCCGCAGACGGATTTTGCCCCTGCCGTCATCGTACTGGCTGGCATCCATAATGCCGCCTTGCTGAAAATCCGGCAGGATAAGGAACGGCCTCTGCTCGAGGATTGCGATTTGCGCTTCCAGCAGCTCCCGGAAATTATGCGGGAAGATATGGGTTGCCATTCCTACGGCGATGCCGTCGGTGCCCAGCATCAGCAACGACGGCACCTTGGCTGGCAGGCAGACGGGTTCTTTATTACGTCCGTCATAGGAATCGGTGTAGACCGTGATATCCTTGTTGAACAGCACTTCCTTGGCCAGCGGGGTGAGGCGGCACTCGATATAACGGCTGGCGGCGGCGCAGTCGCCGGTCAGGATATTGCCATAGTTGCCTTGTCCGTCGATATAGTAGCGCTTATTGGTCAGTACCACCAGGGCATCGCCGATGGAGGCATCTCCGTGGGGATGAAACTGCATGGTGCTGCCGACCACATTGGCGACCTTGTGGTAGCGGCCGTCATCGATCAGCGACAGCGCATGCAGGATGCGCCGCTGCACCGGCTTCAGACCGTCATCGACATCGGGAATAGCCCGGTCCTTGATGACATAAGAGAAGTATTCGACAAAATAATCATTGTAGATATTGCGCAGGGTGTCCTCGGCCGGGTCAAGGTTGCCGCTGTCAGTCACTGCCGGCTCGCTCTCCTCTGGAGACTCTGCCAGCGGCTGACTGGCGCTGCTCCGGCTGCCCCCGGGCACTGGAACGCACTGTTCCGGACGCAGTTCATCGGCGGCGGGAGCCGGGTCCACAGGATGGTCGGAATCGTTGCGCATACGGATTATTTTTGCCAGAGCCGGTCTGCCGCCTGTTGTGCCAGCAGGCACATTTCCACGGCTTTGAAGGTATGTTCCTGGGGCATGGCCTTTTCGCTGCGGTTCAGGCAGTCCAGGATCATTTCGCCGAAGAATCGCAGTCCCACGGTGTGGGCCGCTTCAATGCGGTACTGACCGCGCTGATCGACCAGGTAGATCTGCTGCGGCACTCGATACGAGCAGATATCATCGCATTTTCGCAATTCCATCTGTCCGTCAGTGCCGATGATGATAATGCGACCATCGCCGAAGGACCGCATCGCCGCGGGGGTGAACCAGTCTACCCGGAAATAAAAAGAGGCGCCGTTGTTGCCGGTGAACGAGGCTTCGCCGAAATCCTCCAGCTCCGGGAATTGCGGGTGGGCGAAATTCTCCACCCGGGCGAAATTCAGCTTCGCGTCGGTGGCGCCGGTGAAGTGCAGGAACTGCTCGCACTGATGGCTGCCGATGTCGCAGAGGATGCCGCCGTACTGCTTTTTGCGGAAAAACCAATCCGGGCGGGACTCTGGTGGTCCCAGACGATGCGGGCCGAAGCCGGCGACCTGGAGGACGCGTCCGATGGCTCCCTGCTCAATCAGGTCACCGGCCAGCATGGCCGCCTCATTCTGGAGGCGTTCACTGTAGCAGACCAGATATTTCCGTCCCGTCAGTTGCGCGGTTTGGCGGGCCTGCTCCAGCTGTTCCAGGGTGGTGAAGGGGGTTTTATCGGTGAAGTAGTCTTTGCCGGCCTGCATTACCTGAATTCCCAATGGTCCCCGTTCATTGGGGATGGCAGCGGCGGCGACCAGCTGCACTTCGGGGTCCTCGAGTACCTGCTCCAGGCTGGCGGCGGCGGCAGCCTGGGGGAAGCGCTCCCGGAATTTTTCCACTTTGGCCGGGTCGGCATCCCAGGCCCATTTGAGACAGGCTCCGGCGGCCAGCAGGCTGGCGACCATACCGTAGATATGGCCGTGTTCCATGCCGGCTGCCGCGATGACGAAGTCCCGGCCGCTGCACACCGGTTTAACCGGCGGTGGCGGGATAAATTTCCGGCCATCGAGGAGACGAAGATCAGAGACGGGAGTGAGAAAAGACATGGCAGGTCAGTTTTTTGGGGTTTGTCGGTGCAGTCCGGGGCAGCAGTTCCACCTCTAGTGGTGCGAGAAAACCCGCTCCGGCGCATGGAACAGAGCCACGCCCAATTCATTGGCGCGGGTGATTACCTCAGCATCCTTCAGAGAACCGGCGGGAGCGATGATGGCGGTGATGCCGGCTTTGGCCGCCACCTCGACGCCATCCGGGAAGGGGAAGAAGCCATCGCTGGCCATCACAGCATTGTCGATGCTCTCTTTGCCGGCATATTTCTGGCTGAATTTGTCGATGGCCTGCTCCACTGCGCCGACCCGGTCCTGTTCGCCCGTGCCCACACAGAGAGTGCCGCCATTCTTGACTATGACCACGCCATTCGAGCGCACGCTGATGTTGACATACCAGGCGGTCAGCAGGTCCTGCAGCTGGGTCGCAGTCGCGGATACGCTACTGCAGACGGTGCCGAGGGTCTTGCTTTCAGCGCTGGCCGGCCGCAGATCGGCCAGGCTGCGCAGGCTGGTCAGCAGTGGGTCGGCCACCACCAGGCAGCCGTCCGCCAGGACTTTGCAGGTCTGATAACCACGGATGTCATCGCCGGTGAACTTCGGCAGTTGGCGCAAGTCACCGCATTGCAGAATGCGCACGTGCTTGTTCAATTTGGCTTCCGGATTGGTAAAAATGGCCACCGCTTCCGGGGCATAGTCAGGCGCGACCACGCATTCCACGAAGGTCTTCATAATCTCTTCAGCGGTGCAGGCGTCGACCTTGCAGTTGCAGGCAATCACACTGCCGAAGGCCGCGCGCGGATCGCAGTCGCGGGCCTTGAGGTAGACCTCCAGCAGTGAATCGCCAGGCGTGGCGACTGCCGCACCGCAGGGATTCACGTGCTTCATGCAGACACAAGCCGGGGACGAAAAGAATTTGACGATATTCAGGGCGTAGCTGATGTCTTCGAGGTTGGTTTGGGAGAGGCCGCTCTTGCCGGTTTTGAGGATTTTCATGTCCCCGATAACGCAGTCCCGTCCGTCCGGTTTATACAAAGCCGCGGTTTGGTGTGGGTTAGTGCCGTAGCGCAGGTCATCGACCTTGCTGTAGGCCAGTCCCTGGAATGCGGCTGTCTTGGGGAAATTGCCCAAGTGTTGGGACAGGTAGGTATTGCGGTTCAATTTGTCGTCAGCCATAGCAGTTAAGTCCTTTTCTACGGGGGGATAAACGGTGGTACGCTTCTCAGGCGGTGGGGTCATTGAGCAGCTTGGTGAGTTCATCAAACTTGAAGTCGATGTCCATCACCGCAATGATATTCCCGCTTTGATCCCGGATGGGTTCGGCAAAAGTGATAATCAGCCGGCCGGTGAATTTGGAGAAAAACAGGTCGGAGCAGTATGATTCACCCGTGGTCTTGACATTCACGAACCAGTCTTTTTCATTGAAGTTGACTTTCAGCAGGGGCCGGAACAGGCCTTTGTCTCCACGTTGGGTGTGGACCTGGCAGACCTGGTAGCCGTCCACGTTGGTAATGGCCAGGAACTGCAGCGAGGGCTCGGAGCGAATCACCTTTTTCAGGAATGGCTCCAAGGTCTTGGGATTGAGCGCTTGCACCTCCGGTGCCGCGCAGATGCGGTCGACCAGTTGTTTGCCCTTGGCGATGGCCTCCTTCTTGGCCTTGGCGAAGTCGGATTCGAACATGCCGGGGATGTGGTGCTTGGCCTGGGCAATCAGCTCATCGGTTGAGATGCTCGAGGTGCGCCCCAGGGAGTATTGTTCCATGACCCAGTCATAGATGCGGCGCACTCCAGGATGGCGTTTGGTGATCATCTCATGGGCAATGGGGCTGGTTTTGATGTAATCATTGAGCCACTGCGCGATGCCGGCCATGCCCGATTTGTCGGTGATGGTAATCTTGAGCTCGCGTTTGAGCAGTTTTTCGGTATCGAAGATGCTGTATATTTCCGGATTTTTCAACAGTCCGTCGGCATGGATTCCGGCCCGGGTGGTATTGCACTCCGTGCCCACGAAGGGGTAATTTTCCGGCACTGCCGACCGCAGGACCTCGCGATAGTAGTCGGCGATATCGGTAATGATGGTGGTGTCAATGCCATGGCTGTCGCCTTTCAGAGACAGATATTCGATGATCGCGGCCTCCAGGGGCGGATTGCCGGTGCGCTCACCGTAGCCCAGTAGTGAGGCATTCAGGCTGGAGATGCCGTACAGCCAGGCGGTCACTGCGTTGATATGTACCTTATGAAAATCGTTGTGGCCATGCCATTCCAGCAGCGTGCCGGGATAGCCGAGTTCCTGGGTGAATGCGTAGCATAAGCGCGGTACGCTGCGGGGCAGCACCGCGCCCGGGAAGGTCACGCCGTAGCCCATGGTATCGCAGAGGCGGATTTTGATGGGGATTTTGCTCTGCTGGGACAGCTTCAGGAGCTCTTCCGCGAAAGGCAGACAGAAGCCATAGATATCGGCCCGGGTGATGTCCTCGAAATGGCAGCGGGGCACGATGCCTTCGTCCAAAGCGGCCTTGACAATGTCCAGGTACTCGCTCATGACCTTGCTGCGGCTCTTCTTGAGCTTCAGGAAGATGTGGTAGTCGGAAACTGAAGTCAGGATGCCGGTCTCTTTCAAGCCCAGGGATTTGACAATTTTGAAATCCTCGGCGTTGGCCCGGATCCAGCCGGTGATTTCCGGGAAAGTGTGCCCGAGTTCCTGGCAGCCGGTGATGGCCTCGCGGTCCCGTTTGCTGTAGACAAAGAATTCACATTGGCGGATAATGCCGTTGGGGCCGCCGAGTTTGTGCAGGTAATCATAGATCTTGACAATTTGTTCCGGCTTGTAGGGCGCGCGGGCCTGCTGGCCGTCCCGGAAGGTGGTGTCGGTGATCCAGATATCCTTGCCGGGTGCGGTGGGCACGACCACGCCGTCAAAGAGAATCCGGGGGACTGCGGTGTACGGGAACTGCTCGCGCAGCAAATTAGCAGTCTTGACCTCATTGAGCTCAAAACGAGGGGGCTTGGGCTTCTGTAAAGCAAAACTTTTGCTCATTGCAGTTTCCTTTGCTTGGGATTGCATTCAATTGTGCGTATTGCCTGCGATTGTGCTTATACTGTAATATAAAAACACAAAAATACAATCACCAGGACAAGAATTTGACATAATGACCGCGATTTTGTTAAAAAATTGTCCTGGCTGGCAAAAATATCACTCAGTATTTATTAGAAATGCCTGCGATTGGTTGGTTGTTGCGGTGCCCTCGTGGTTCGTTCCGCCGGTCCGGTTCAGGGCTTATTCTGGCCGCCGGTTCTGGATTTGGGCCCAGAACTGCGGATGGTCATGGTTCCATTCCAAGATGAACAGCTGCGGATTTTCCAGGAGCATCCTGCGGGTGCAGTCGGCGGCAGCGCGGGCGTCGAGGATGCAGCAGGCTGCGTCGCCGATGCGGCAGCGGGTCAGCGCTCCGGCGGCCAGGAATGGTGCTTCCATCAGGTCATAGAATTGCGAATGTCCGCCGGTATGACGGCGGGAGGGCAGGCTGACTACTCGTCCGGCCTCGTCGCAGACCTCCAGCTGCTGAGTATCCAAACTGACCGTGGCATCCAGGTCGAACCATTCTTCCACCGCATGCAGGAAGGTGTTGTGGGCGATACTGGCACCCAGGAACAGAATTTTGCCCTTGCGGTCGTAGAGTTTCCCCCAGGGCGACTGGCGGGCGCAGGGTGACTGGAAGCGTTCATGCCCGGCGCAGAAGGCGCCGGCATCGGCTCCGCAGGCTGCGACCGAGTGGGTGGGGTGCAGAGAGCGGATCACACCCGGGCGCTGGCGAAAGAGCTGGGGCAGGATGCCGACCACTGAAGCTGTTTCCCGGACGGAAAAGCGGGGCTGCGCGGCATTGACATTGCTCCAGGTCAGAGTAGGAAAAACCAGCAGCCCCCGCCGGCCAAAATAATCCATCAGGACATCCAGGACGGTATCGGCGCGGCCTTCGACCTCGCCAATCGCTTTCATGGAGGAGTGAACCAGAACACTGTCTTCCGGCCGCAGTCCGGACTGGGCCAAATCGTTGGTCAGGGAGAGGTAAGTATGCATCGGCAGAGGTGGGTTGGGCTGAGTTTGATTTCCGGGGGGTATTCCTGGCGGCATTTCGGACTGGCGAGGGGGCAGCGGGGGTGAAAATGACAACCGGACGGGGGGGAGATGGGGTTGGGGACATCGCCCTCCAGATGCAGCTTCTTCACCCCGGTCGCGTCCAGGCGCGGTGCGGCTGCCTGCAGGGCTCTGGTATACGGATGCTGCGGCCGGCCGAAGATTTCCGGTACCGAGCCTTGTTCCACAATCCGTCCCAGGTACATTACAGCGACCCGGTCGGCCAGGCAGCTGACTAGGCTTAAATCATGAGTAATGAACAGGTAAGCCAGGTTCAGGCGCCGCTGCAGACCCTGCAACAGATTCAGAATCTGCGCCTGGACCGAGACATCCAGGGCGCTGGTGCATTCGTCGCAGACGATGACTTGCGGCTGCACCGCCAGGGCGCGGGCCAGCACTAGGCGCTGGCGCTGCCCCCCCGAGAACTGATGCGGGTAGCGGGTCAGCATGTCGGCACTCAGGCCGACCTGCTGCAACAGCTCGATTTGCCGGTCCCGGCGCTCGGCCGGAGTGCGGCCGATGCCCTGGGCGAGCATGCCTTCCTCCAGGCTCTCACTGAGCATCAGGCGGGGGTTGAGGCTGGAGTAGGGGTCCTGAAAAATCATCTGCACGCTTTTGCGGAAGGGGAGCATCTGGGTGCGGGGGAGCTTCTCCAGGTGCTGTCCGTCATTGAGGATGATTTCGCCCGCGCTCGGTTCCAGGAGCCGGACCAGGGCCTTGCCGACAGTAGTCTTGCCGCAGCCGGACTCGCCGACCAGGGCCAGGGTCTCGCCCGGGTACAGCGACAGGCTGAGGCCGTCGACCGCCTTGACCACATTGCGCTGCCGCCGCCAGAAAGGCGCCTGGCAGGGGAAATGGACTTTCAGGTTCCGGACGGACAGCAGAGGCCCGGCGGCAGCGTTTGGGGAAGCCGGTGTTTCTGCCGGCGCTGGCGGGAGGGCGGACAGCTGTCCGGCGAAATGGCAGCGGACGGCATGCCCCGGTCTGACGGTGTTCTGGGGCGGCAGTTTCTGCCGGCAGAGGTCCTGGGCGAAGGGGCAGCGGGGGGCGAAGACGCAGGCCCTGCGGTCTGCCTCGGGTCCGGGCAATCCTCCGGGGATGGTCGCGAGCTGGCGGCCGTGAGTGAGTACTTGCGGCATCGCCCGCAGCAGCATTCTGGTGTACGGGTGCTGGGGTTGCTGCAGGGTCTGCCGGCACTCACCTTGTTCCAGAATCTGTCCGGCATACATCACGGCGCACTGGTCGGCGTATTGCGAGACCAGGGCGAGGTTATGGGTTATGAACAGCACTGCAGTGCCGGTCTCCCGGCGCAGGCGGTCTAGCAGGGCCATGATTTGCGCCTGGACGGTGACATCCAGAGCGGTGGTCGGTTCATCGGCCAGCAGCAACTGCGGGCGGCAGGCCAGGGCCATGGCAATCATTACCCGCTGCCGCATCCCCCCGGAGAGCTGATGCGGGTAGTCCTGCAGGCGCTGTCCGGGATCGGGCAGGCCGACTTCCTGCAGGAGCTGCAAACATCTGACGCGCCGCTCCTGGCCCGGCAAATTCTGGTGCCGCTGCAGCACTTCGCCCAGCTGCTGGCCGATGCTGAGCACCGGATTCAAGGCGGTCATGGGCTCCTGGAAAATCATGGCGATTTGCCGGCCCCGGATATCCTGCCACTGCCGCGGGGGGGTCTGCAGCAAATCCTGGCCCCGGAACCAGGCCTGCCCCTGTTCGATAACTGCGACCGCCGGGGGCAGCAGCCCCAGCAGAGCGAGCGCGGTGACGGATTTTCCGGAGCCGGACTCACCTACCAGGGCCAGCATCTCACCGGCCCGAAGGCTGAAATTTGCGTCCTGCACGGCTGGCAGGACTCTCTTTCCGCTGCGGAAGGATATGCTGAGGTTCGTGACTTCTAATAATGGCTCTGACATTGGCGGTCCGTTGTGCCGGCGGCTGCGCCCACGCAGGTCAGTTTAGCTTGCGGCAGACAGTAGTGATATCCAGGCTGGTGCAGGCATTGGGGCAGAGCCGTGCCGGGGTGCCGCCGGCGGCCTCGATTTCCATGAAGCCGCTGGGGTCGCAGTAGGCGCTGAAGCGAACTGCCCGTCCGCCGGGCAGGTTGGCGCAGTCCTGGTCAGCGATATCGATGTAGTGCAGGTTCTCCGGCAGGGGCGCAGCCGTGCGGTGGACCAGGAAATGTCTGGCCGGGTTACGGAATTCCAGCCAGTCGACCTTGGGGCTGAGTCCCAGCTGGAAGCGGAAAGCGGTTTTCAGTCCGACCCGGCAGCCCTCCGGAGTGTTACGGCGGTGGCAGTCGCTGGCGGGGGTGTAGAGGTCCCAGAGGTCTTCCGGGGGGCAGGGCGGCAGGAGCAGGTGGCAATGCTCATCGCAATCGAACTGGCAGAGCGACCAGGGGGCCAGCAGGGCCTGGCTGGGAGTGAGGGTCTCTTTGCCGAGATACTCGATGCTCTCCCGGACCTGCTGCTGCAACTCGCCCGGGCGGCTGGCGATGCTGATGCTGCGGGTGAAGCGGCAGGGCAAGCCGCGTCCCTGGGCATTGATCAGGTCGATTTCGGCGCTGATACATACGCTATACGCACTCTTTTTCTGGACCTGCCAGCGGGCATGGCATAATCCCGGGGGGACCCTCCAGGCGGCGGTGGAGTACTCGTATCCCAGGCATGAGCCTTCCGGGGCGGGCCAGAAGCCGTCTCCGCCTGGATTCAAGTACCGGTTGCTGTCGCTGAAGCCCATGAAGGCCTCGGGGTTGACCCGGCTGATGACCTCTCCGTCCAGCAGGGAAAAGAGGCGCCCTTCCACATCCAGGGCGATGATCAGCCCGCAGTTTTCGTCGCCCAGGAGATGATAGCGGCGCTGGCTCCGATCCAGCAAGGTGATGAAGTCGTGAGTGCGCATCTATTACTCCTGCTTGGTCAGTTTGTCTTGGGCCGCGCGTTTGCATTCTCTTAGGCGGGCGGCCTCGGGCAGGCGTTTGTAAAAATCATCCAGCGGGAAGCACCCTGAGATCATGCCGTTCCTGGGGGCGTTGGTGCAGTCCCCGAAGGTCCGGCAGATACGCTGGCGCTGAAGCGGGCGTCCGGCCAGGGTGTCGGCGCAGATTTCCGGGTAGGAGAGCACCATCCTTCCGATGCCGACAAAATCCGTCCAGTGGTTGTTCAGGGCGGCCTCGGCGGCATTGGGGAGGTACTCCTGCAGGCAGGTGTAGCCGGAACCGACCACCAGCAGCCCGGGGCATTTTTCCCGCAGGCGTTTGACCGCGGCCAGGTGCCGCGCGACATTGAAGAGCGGATGCTCAGGCATCTGATAACCGTCGCTGACCGGATAATAGGCGGGGCGCTGGGCATGGACATTGTAGTACGGGCTGCCGATGGTCCCGCAGATCAGCTCCACGCCGTATTCTTGCAGCAGGCGGACGAAGGCGCAGGTGTCCTGCAGTTCCGGGTCCATGGCCAGACCGCTGCCGTCGCCGCCGAAGGCGTAGGGATAATTCCCCTCCCATGGCATAGGATGTCCGACCCCGTCTTCGCCTTTAACGAAGGGAAACATATCGAAGATGCTGAGGCGGGCGGATAGTTTCAGTCCCGGGCAGGACTTCCTGATGCCCTCTGCGACTTCCCGGAAAAAGCGGGTGCGGTTTTCCCAGGAGCCGCCATACGGTCCCGGGCGATCATAGGCGGTCAGGAATTCATGTCCGAGGTAGCCATGGGCGTGTTTGAAATCGACAAAATCGAAGCCGGCCTCCTGGGCCACTCCGGCGGCGGTAATGAAAGCGCGGATAATCTGCGCCAGGCCCTCGTCGCTGACCACGTCTTTGGGCGAGTTGCCGAATTTGCGGTCCAGCAGCGGATGGGAGTACGCGGTAACCGGTTCCAGTACCGCGTCTTGATGGGGATGCGAGAACCGGCCGGAGTGAGTCAGCTGCAGGCCGATGCACAAATCCTCGTCGGAGCCGAATTTTTCCCGATGCAGCTGTCGCATTTCGCGGCAGAGGTTCTGCAGGGCTTTGGTGGTCCCGGGCACTGCCATGAGCTGACGCGGGTTGCTGCGCCCGGAAGACATCACTGCAGCGGCTTCGGTGCCGTAAATCAGTTTCGCCCCGCTGGTGGCGAAATTCAGCCAGCGGCGGCGGGTGAATTCACTGGGCGCGCCATCCGGGCGGCAGTCCCATCCTTCCATGGGCAGGATGGCCCAGCGGTTGCCGATGGTCTGCCCCAGAGCCTTGATGGGCTGAGCCAAGGCCGCACTGCCATCGGCGGGAACTGAATCGGCCAGCGGGATGAGGAAATTTTCCTGGGCCAGATAGGCGCGAAAATCTGCGACTGTCTTGAATTCTATTACTTTGCGGTAAGTGCTCATGTTGCCGGGTTTGGAGTTTGGATGGCACGGCCGGGCCGGAAAGGGGACAGCAGCTTGTTCCGGGACCTGATGTGGTGAATAGTACTGCAGCGCCGGATGCTGCAGAGGAACGGTAAATTGATGCTGCCGAGGAATGGTAAAATATAGTGCCGCAGGCAGAGAAATGCAATTGCCGGGAGAAATTACCTCTTTGCCGGTATATATTATTGGTTCATACCGTAATATCAAGGCTGCCGGCAAGTTGTCTGCGCATCACTCCGGATAGTCTGCCAGGAATCTGGTTTGGGTTGGGAATAAATTCCCGCCCGGGAAGGTATAACTTAATACCATGTTTATTTGGCTGGGATTGCTTTCAGGTTTATTATTGGCAGTTTCGCTTTTTGGTCTGCTACTGTGGCGGCGCTGCCGGCGGGCATTGCAGGTGCTGCAGTCT
>JAAYYJ010000219.1 GCA_012515455.1 Oligosphaeraceae bacterium | reverse complement strand
TGCATCACTCACCGGGGGACCCGATGTCTGCGCAGTCTCATCCGTTAGTAATCCGCGATTTGGTCAAGTCTTTCCGCCAGGGCGCCGCGGCGGTGCCGGTATTGTCGGGGGTCACCTTTACGGCCTGCCGGGGGGAGTTCATTGCTCTGATGGGCCCTTCCGGTTCCGGCAAAAGCACCCTGCTGCACTGCATTGCCGGCCTGACCGGGCACGATTCGGGGCAAATCCACCTCAATGACGAGCTTGTTTCAGGACTGCCTGACCGGCGCCTGACCGAAATCAGACGCAAACAGCTCGGATTCATCTTCCAGAGCTTCAATCTGCTGCCGAATCTGAATGTGCGGGACAATATCTGCCTGCCGGTCTTGGCCGCTGGCGCCAAAGTCGATGCGGCATTCCTGCAGAGCATTGCCGAGCGCCTGGGGATTGCCGACAAGTTGTCCCGCCGTCCCGGTGATCTGAGCGGCGGGGAGCAGCAGCGGGTCGCGATTGCCCGGGCCCTGCTGCCGCGTCCGGCCCTGATTCTGGCTGATGAGCCCACCGGCAGCCTGGACAGCCACTCCGGGCAGGAACTCTGCCGGCAGCTGCAGCGCTGTTGTGCAGATGAGCAGCAGACCATACTGCTGGTCACCCATGAGGCAGCGGTGGCCTTGTGGGCCCAGCGGGTCCTGGTTTTGCTCGACGGTGCCATCGTGGGGGAATTTCCGGTCACCCCGGGGCTGAGCGCCCTGGACCTGGCCGCCAGATACAACGAGCTGATCTGCACGGCCGCAAAATAAAGGTCTTCGCATGTACTTCGCCGGCAAAATAGCCTGCCTTAATCTGCTGCATGCACCGTTGCGCACGGTGCTGACCTGCCTGGCCGTAATCGCGGCGGCGGCCATGGTCGCCTGGACCGTCGCCAGCTATGATGGTCTGTTGCGCGAAAATGCGTCTGAGCAGGGCACGCAGCTTCTGGGTAAATACGACTACCTGCTGCTGGCCCCACCGCAGCTGAGCGAGGAGAACTTTCAGGCCTGTCTGGCCCGGGCCGGAATTCTGTCCGGGGTCGATCTCTATCAATCCATCCGGGTCAACGTCCGCACCGGTGCAGGAGAGCAACGGGGTAGCCGTGCTGCCCGAGGCCAGCGGGAGGGCCGTGGGAAACGTGGCGGCAAACCTGGACCGGTCGCAGTGCAGCCAGCCCTGAGTGCTCCGCCGCCCCTGCAGGGTCTGCCTCAGCGCACGTACCTGGTGCTGGGAACGGAAGCTGCCTCCCCGCCCTTGTCCTTGCTGTCTGGCCGCTGGCTGACCGGCACTTCAAAGGACGAATGCGTACTCAGCGAATCCGTGTCCCGGCAACTCCGGGTCGGGGCTGGCGACAGCTTGGCGGTCGGCTCCTTCGCCGGGTCATTTATTCTGCGTGTCGCTGGTATTATTGCCGATACCGGCGCGGCTTCCCGGTCAGCTCAGGAACTATGGCAGCGCCTGGCGCCGGAGTTCAGCCCGCCCAGCCTAAATGGCCTTTTTGTCAGCCCGGCGGCCGCCCGGGATATCTCCGGCGGCAGAACGCCCGGACTGTTTGCGGCCGGAATCAGTACTGAGGCCCAAAGCACCGCGGCTGTACTGCGGCTCTTAGCAGCTGAGCCTCTGCGCTGCGTGACCGGAGAGATGCTGACGGCGGCAGCCCAGACCGGTGGTGCGGCAGACAGCCGGATAAAAATGCAAAGCTGGACTGCCTGCGGCATCGCGCTGCTGCTGTCGTTCTTTATCATTTGCAGCAGCCTGAGCATGGGTGTGTCTGAACGGATCCGGCAGAACGGACTGCTGCGAGCAGCAGCCTTGACCCGCGGACAGATGTGCCTGAGCATTATTATGGAGAGCCTCATCCTGGGAGCAGCAGGCTGGGCGGGCGGACTGCTGGCCGGTACTGCCCTGCTGGAATTCTTTTCCGAGAGCGCTATGCTGCGCAATCCGCTGGCGCGAGGCGCGGGGCCGTTCCGGGCCATTGGCGGCTGGACAATCGCGCTGACCGGAGTCTGTGCTCTGGCCGGCGCCCTGGCGGCGGCAGTCCTGCCCGCCTGGCGAGCCAGCCGGCTGCGGGTGCTGGAAGCCATGTCCAGCCTGCGCCATCCGGCAGAAGTGCGCTGCTCCGGGCGTCTGTTCCTGCTCGGGTTATTGCTGCCGGTGGTCAATATCGCCATCATTTTATGGCCGGGCGTGCCGGAGATGGCCCGGGTGAAGCTATATGGATTGGTGGGCTGTCCGTTGACGGTGATTGGGTTTGCCTTGTTGTGTCCCGGCGTCCTGCAGTTCTGTGCCTGGCTGTTAGCCGGCCCGGTCGCCTGGCTGCTCCGGCTACCCGGGCCCTTCCTGCGAGCCCAGCTGTCCGCCAACCTCTGGCGCGGTACGGGCACCTGCCTGTCGCTCAGTCTCGGCCTGGGCTTCTACATGATGGTAGTCATCTGGAGCGCTTCGCTGCTGCAGCCTTTCCTGCCCGGGGAATGGCTGCCCGGGATGTTCGTGAGCATTATGCCGGGCGGACTTAATGCCTCTGACCTGGAGAAAGTCAGGCAGATCAGAGGCATACAATCCGACTCCTGCCAGCCGGTGATAATCGAGCAGGTATCCCTGGCTGCAGACCTGACTGGCAGCCGGATACGACAGAATGTGGTCCGGCAGGATAATGTAACCCTGATGGGCGTGGCCCCAGAAGCAATCTTTGCCCCGGACCCGCTGCTGGACTTCACCTTTTTAAGCGATCGCCAGGCTGCCGAGGAGCAGTTCCGCCGGGGCGGAGACTGTTGCCTGGTGCCGTCTTTTTTCAGTGACCTGACCGGTCTGGGTTGCGGTGATACCTTCCAGGTCCTGCCACCTGGCGGGCACGGGCAGAAGGTGGAATACCGGATTGCCGGGGTGATCCGCCTCAATGGCTGGCACTGGTTCTCGAAATTCTCCGGCACCAGGCGGAATTTCGGGCGCACCGCGGCACTGCTTTTCGTGCCGGCGCAGAGTGTCGCCGGAAATTTCCATCTCTGGCGTCATAATTATTACTGGTTCAATACGACGGGCGAAGTCAGCCAGGAATCACTGCTGCCGTCCTTCCAGGCTCTGGCCGAGGCCAATCGCGGGCAAAGCTTCCCAGTAGTGGGCGGCGGCGAAGGCATTGTCGGCCAGGAAAGCGTACAGATCACCAGCACGGCATCCCTACACCAGTCCATTATGGGACGCACCGAGACCATTGTCTCGGGGATGCTGCGGATGCCCAAACTGCTGCTGTGGATTATGTCCCTGGCGGTAGCCAACACCGCCCTGGCCTCCATCCGGGTACGGCGCCGGGAGATGGGCATTATGCGGGCAGCCGGGCTTAGTGGCAGCGCCTTGCTCCGGCTGCTGCTGGGCGAAGCAGCCGTG
>JAAYYJ010000218.1 GCA_012515455.1 Oligosphaeraceae bacterium | reverse complement strand
CCCTGGGTGACCGGGTAGAGCCAGCCGGGATAGGTGGTCTGCTCCAGCAGCGCATACGCCAGATCGGTCTGGCCCAGGGCACTGAGCACCGGCAACAGCAACGGCGTGCCCACAAAGCCGGTGCTCAGATGCAGCTTCCGAGTCTCCCGGAGGTCCTGGAGCAGGAAGTTCACCGTCTTGGCATAGGCATTCTCCGGCACCAGCCGGAAATGCAAGGCCAGCAGCGCCGCAGTCTGGGTGCGCTCGACCAGCTCGCCCTCAGGGCCGAAAAATTTCTCCACGAAGCATTGGCGCACCTGCTCATAGCGGCGCAGGCGCTCTTGGCTGTCTTGCTCCCGGCCGAGGACATGATAAATCTCGGCCAGGAGTTTGTTCATGCCGGCCAGGTAGGCGGTCGAGAGCAGCGCCTCGCTGGTCGGGGCATCCAGATTCAGCCAGTCGCCATAGCGGGCATTCTTAACCAGCAGACTCCCCCCGGCCAGCTCAACCTGGGCCTCCAGCCAGCGGGACATATTTTCGCAGTAGCGCTGCAGGACCTCGGTGTCGCCGTACTTCAGGTACATCACCCAGGGCACAATCAGCCCGGCATCTGACCAGGCAGTCGCGCCTGGGATATGCTCGCGCTGATAGGGATTTGGTGCGATGGCGGGGAAGTGCCCCTGACTCTGATTGGCATTCAAGTCGCGCAGCCATTTGCGGTAGAATTCGGGGCAGAAGAAGTTGAAGGTCGCGGTATTGGCAAAGACCTGGGTGTCACCGGTCCAGCCGTAGCGCTCATCACGCTGGGGGCAATCCGTGGGCACATCCAGGAAATTGCCCTTCTGCCCCCAGACGATATTGCGGTAGAGCTGATTCAACAGCGGGTTGGAGCACTGGAAATTGCCGCTGGGCGGCAGGTCGGAGCAGATGACCCGGGCGCAGAGCATCTCGCCGGTGAGTTCACCCGGCCAGCCGCTGATTTCCAGATAACGGAAACCAAAGAATGTGAACAGCGGCTCATAGACCTCTTCCGGATTGCCGCCGGTCACATAAACCGTCTCGGCCGCGGCAGAGCGCAGATTCTCGGTATATACCGATCCGTCCGGGTTGAGCATCTCGCCATGGCGGATATGAATCAGCGTCCCGGGCAGGGTGTTTTTAAGATGCAGGCGTTCCCGCCCGGTCAGGTTCTGGCCGAAATCAACCACGTAACTGCCATTGTCGCGGCGCGTAATGGAGCGCGCCTGCAGCTCCTCCTGCACCCGTACCGGCGCACCGTCCTGCCAGTCAATCTGCAGCCGGTGCTCCTCCACGCGCACGGGGGAGGCCGGCCAGGCGAGCGCGGCGCCAGTCTTCCAGGCCGGATTTTCCCGCCAGAAGTCGCAGTACTCGCCATGGTAGATATCGCTGTAGCGGATTACCCTCTGCTGCAGCTGTTCCCAGCGCTCATCACTGACCACGGTATGCGTACTGCCGTCTGTACAGGTCACCTGCAGTTGGGCCAGCAGCGCCGGATGGCCACCATAAGTCACCTCGCCCTGGTACCAGTGCCGGGCAATCTGTCCGCAGTACCAGCCATCGCCCAGCTGCACCGCCAGGCAGTTCCCGCCGGCCCGGAGAAGGTCCGTCACCTCATAGGCCTGATACTGCACCCGGGTGT
>JAAYYJ010000217.1 GCA_012515455.1 Oligosphaeraceae bacterium | reverse complement strand
TACCGCCAGATTGCGGGTGCAGCCATCCCAGACTCCTGCTGCCGAACCGGAAGTGGCTCTGCCAGAAGCCGGACAGACGCAAAAGGCGGCTGATTTTCACGACCCGGTCAGCCTGCGCGATACCTCTTCCGGGAAACTGAAACGCCTGTCCAGCCAGACTGGATCACCCGCCACGGTCAATCTGCGAGATACCTCGACGGGAAAATTGATGCGGCAGAATTTTCAGCCGGATGCGGCAACGGCCAGCAATGTGCACGAGACCACCACCACCAAACTGCAGCGGCCTGCTGCAGACGACAGCGCCGGTGCGACTGCCGCAGTGGAACCCCCGGGCGAACGTAAACATGAAACCGTGCGTTTGAAAGTCATTCGTTCAACCCCGGCCACCAGTGCCCCGATTATCGGCGGAACAGCACAGGTAAATGCCGGAGCAGCACCCAGAATCTCGGTCCCCCCGCTGGCTCAAATCGCAGTGGAAACGCCACCTCCAGCGGATGCCCCGACCCCGGCCGTTCCCCCGCCCGCCGCCCCGACGCCGGCCGCAGCACCAGCCATCAAAGTCAAACTGCCGCCACTCACCCCAGCTCCGGCTCCGGCCCCGGCCCCGGCGGCTGCTCCTGCTCCGGCTCCGGCCCCGGCGGCTGCTCCTGCTCCGGCTCCGGCCCCTGCTCCGGCCCCGGCCCCTGCGGCTGCTCCTGCTCCTGCGGCTGCTCCTGCTCCTGTTGCAGCTTGGGCTTCCCAGACTTCGACCATTAAGCTGTCCGTCAAGAAGCCAGGTGCTATTCCTCCGGCGGCCGCTCCGGCAGCCGCTCCGGCAGCTGCTCCGGCGGAGCCGATTTCGCCGGTTATGGCAGCGGCCAGTACCACGGGCTTGAAAATCCGTCCCGGGACAGGGTCGGCGGCTGGCACTCCGGCAACCTCTCCCGCGCCCCCCTCGGCTGGCGCGACGGTAAAGGTGACGCCTGGGGCGCTTGCCACTGGCGGTGCCAAAGTATCCTTGAAAAAGGAATCCGGTGCCGAGGCCGCGCCGGCTCCTGCGCCTGTACCTGCTCCTGCTCCGGCTGGGAGTGCGGACTCGGCCAGTGCCACTGTTGCCGTGGCTCCGCCTGTGGCTGAAGCCAGTGACGGCAAGAGCAAGGGTCTGAAACTGCGTCCTGCCAATGCTTCAAAAACTGTCGCTGTCACCCCGCCAGGAGAAGCCGGCAAAGCTCCAGCTGAAAGTCCACAACCCGCGGCCAGCCCAGCCGCCGCCCAGCCTGAGGCAGCTGCAGTTCCGGCCTTGCAGCCTAAAAAAGCTGCTGCCGCCAGCGGGAGTTTGTCAGCTCTGGAAGGCATTTCTTCGCTGGTGGCGGCAATTGCCATCGGCGTCATTCTCTTCAGCTTGATATCAGCGTTTTTGAAACAGCTGTAAGCCCCCGCCGCCTGGTTTCCGCAACCGGGCGTAAAAAAACCTGGCCCCGGATGGATTTTTTCACCCCGGGACCAGGTTTTTCTTTTTTATGGGCAGAGGGTTTGAAAGGCCGTACCAGCCGCCTGCAGAAAGGCACGCACCAGCGCCGGGTCCTTGCGCCCGTCAGGACCTTCCAGTCCAGTGTGGGCATCTACACCGGCCGGGCGCACCGAGATGATTGCATTGCCGACGTTGGCTGGGGTAAGTCCTCCGGCCAGAATCACTGGCCGGCTGGATTCCTGCACCAGCGCCCGGCTGATTGACCAGTCATGCACTAGGCCAGTCGCGCCAGTGGCACCGCTGGCAGCATCATAGCTGTCAAGAATAAAGGCATCGATGTAGGGCATCTGGCGGCGCAGGCACTGCACCGCCAGCGGCAGGCTCAGCCCGGGGTGGACGATCAGGCTTTTGATCAGCAGCAAATCCGGCCTGCGCCGGCGCAACGCAGCCAATTCACCGAGCTCAATCGCACCATGCAATTGCACCGCCGCCACCCCCAGAAAGGAGGCAAAACGGTCGATCTCCAGGGCGTTTTTTTCGTAACAGATCAGTACCGGCAGCACCTCTGCCGGCAGGCGTCTGATGATCGCCCGCGCTTCCGCTTCGCTGTGGTCAGTCAGGTTGACGGGCAGGCGCAAGGGGAAGCCCAGGCAGGTACAACCGGCCGACAGCAACATCCCGGCTTCCTCCCAGTCCACCACCCCGGCAATCTGAACCAGCTGAGCCGGAAAAAGTACCCGGCCGGTTCTGCCCCAGGCGGAGCAAGGCTGCAGACGGACGGGACTGCTTCCTGCTGCCATAACTACGCCTTCCGGACCACAAAGCCGCGGGAGGTACACGCCTGGAACGGAATGCATATCCTCTGACCGGGCTGGGCTGAGCCTGCGGCTTCTCCGCTGGCCATATCCTCCAGCATGATCCGGGCGGGCAGGTCCGCAGGCACGGTGAATTCGCACTGCGTATCGGTGCTGTCATTGCGGAAGACGCACAGGATGCCCTCCCCGGCGGTATTGGTTTTCAGGAATCCGTCCCAGTCATAACGGGCTGGCCGCGGGTCACCGTTCAGGAGGTAGAATTCAGTCAACGGCCCGCCCGCCAGCTGTCCGTGGTAGGCCTGACTGATCCTGCGGATCAGCGCCGCATCCTGCTCGCTGATGGCCAGCAGATTGCCGGCCACCAACGGCACACCGACAAAAGCCGTGTACAGATGCTCGACGTCGTTTTCACCGGACAGGCAAATCAGGCTCCCCAGAATCCGCTCGGCCGGCAATACCAGGCAATAGCGGTAAAGCTGTTGCCGGATTTTCCGGGCATTCATATCCAGGGCCGGGCTGTTGGTGCTCATATTGCTGGAGTGATGCAGTTCCGAATATTGCAGGGCGCTGATATTGGGGAATTCAGTGCCATAGGATTCAAAACTGAAATCCAGCAGCAGGTCAGGAAAACGTTGCTTGATTTCCTGGCGGATATAATACATGGACTGATATTGTTCCTGAACCGCATCCGCGGCATTCTTATGGTAGGCATGCTCTGTGCCTGAACAGCCGGGAGGCATAATCCCGTACGGACTGATGATACTGCTGAAATCCAGCTTGTAATAACCCAGGCCATACTGCCCGGCCAGCGCACAGAGCTTCTCCACCAGCCAGTCGCGATGCTTGGAGGCCAAACAGCGGCAGCTGAGATTCCGGGAAAAGGGCTTGACTTCCCCGGTCGGCAGTAGGCAGTTATCCTCCGGCCGGGAGCCGGGATTGCCGTAGTCAGTGCCGATATTGAACCACAAGCCGAAGCGCAGGCCGAGTGAGCGAACTTTCTCCGCCAGCGGCTCCAGGCCACCCGGGAACTTCTCCGCATCCACCGCCCACTGCTGGTCCGTGAACCAGCCATCATCCAGAACCAGGGTCTGGAACTGCAGGTCAGCGGCCTTTTCCGCCAAGTCGCTGACCAGCTTCTCACTGATGCTTTTGTGGAAAGGCAGCCAGGTGCAGTACATGATGCCGCCAGGATCAGCACAGGACGGCAGATGCCGCCGCAGCAAACGGCGAAATTCATTGCGCTGGGCGGCGGCGCAGCAATCTCCCTGGAAGGTGGCCAGGAATACCTCCGCGCTGACAAAGCTCTCGCCGGGGCGCAGGTACTTGCAGAATGCCGCAGTGCTGCGGCTGTACCCGCAAAGCAGCCCGGAGGGCCAATGCGGATAGCACATAAAATAGCGCATCGGCCCCGGGATGCTGGTGCCGACCCAGAATCCCGCCCGCGTGCTCTCGTCGTATGCCAGGACGATATCGTCACTGCCGGTGGTGGTGAACATCGGGCCAACCGGATGAAAACCCGGCCCCAGGCGGTATTCCAGATCGACTGCCCGACCCGGCGCCAGGTTGAACTGCTCCAGCGCCAGTGCGGTTAGGCGCAGCTCCGGGCCCTGACTGCTGAAAGAGAGCCATTTGACGCAGCCCTTCAGGTCAGGATAAAGCTGGTAGAACACGGAAAAATGCAGCGGCTGAGTGCGCAGCGCAAAATCGAGCTGCAGGATTTCACTGCCGGCCGGCCCGGAGCTTTTCTTCGCCCCGGCCAGGGTAAACGCGCAGGTGCTCTCCTGGACATTGCCGTCGAGGTCGCTCAGAGTCGAATAAGAGTAACTGCTGATGACCTCGCCGTTAAGAGCGAAAGAAAATTCCGGCACCTGGTCATCGGTGATATATTCCAGGCCGCTTTCGCGGTCCAGCACCGAGGTCGTACGCAGCCCGTGAGCAGAAAATTCCACCCGCCGGCAAAAACGCTGGTTTGCCATGACAAAGATATTGCCAGCCAGAAATTCAATCATACATCCTCCTGTCAAACTATCTCATTCGGTGTCAAACTTGCGGTCAAGGGGTTTGGGGTCAGGGTTTTTCCGGCGCCGGGACTGGAAGAACTCGCGCAGCAAGGCGCTGCATTCCTCCTCCAGGATACCGGACTGGGTCTCCACCAGATGCAGCATCCCCGGGAAGGCGGTGATATTCAGGGCACTGCCGGCCGCCCCCATGCGCGGATCGCTGCAGCCGAAGACCAGTTTCCCGAGACGGCAATTGACCATTGCCCCCGCGCACATCGCACAGGGCTCCTTGCTGACATACAGACAGCATTCGGTCAGGCGCCAGTCGCCCACTGCGGCGGCGGCCTGGGTCAGCGCAATCATCTCCGCATGCGCCGTGCCGTCTTTCAGCAGCTCCACCTGGTTATGAGCCCGGGCAATCACCTTCTGCTGCCACACAATCACCGCACCGACCGGCACCTCACCGGCAGCATACGCCTTGCGGGCTTCCCGCACCGCCAGCCGCATGTAATACTCCGGCGTGAATGCCAGTTTTTCCGTGGGTGCATCACTCATCGGACAGTGCCTCCAGCAGCCGTCTGGCCCGCTCCGGCTGCGCGTCACAGGCAATGCCGGCGATCAGCCGCAGTTTAGCCAGTCTCGGGTCCGGCGGAGCACCTTCTCCCGCTCGTTCGATGCGGTCGAAAGCGGCTGCGGTCTCCAGCAGGTGACTGCGGACATCGTGGTAATACAGTTCCAGCAATTCGGCTGCGGTCTTGTTCATGCTGACATTCCTTCTGCCATTTGCGCTTGGGCGGTGGGGTCAGGCGCGGCTGCTCTGGCACCAGAGTTGCAGACACAGCAGCGTCCAGAGCTGGGGTGCGCAATCGCGGTTCTGTACCAGATGGGCATTTACCAGCTCCTGCACATAGTCACGGTTCAGCCATCCCTGCTGATCCCAGTCCGGCAGCGTCCGGGCCATCTCCCGGATCATGGGCGCCAGCTCCGCCCGGAACCACGCGGCGACAGGAGTGCCGAAGCCGCGTTTGGTCTGGGCCAGCAGCTCCGCCGGCAACAGCTCCCGGGCCAGATGACGCAGGGGGCGCTTGCGTTCCCGGAGGGTGATTTTGTCCCGCCGGGGCAGGGTCAAGGCGAACTCCGCCACCTCCAGGTCCAGGATCGGACAAAGGGTATCCAGGCCCAGGCCGGTCCCGGCGATATCGCTTTTGCGAAATCCGTCATCGGGCAGATAAGTCAGGATATCCAGGGCATCGCATTTTTCCACCCAATCCTCGGCCGCATAATTGCTGCTGATTGCCCGCCAGCGCTGCAGGTAATCATCCTCCTGGGTGCGCGTCAGCAGCTGCTGCCGGCAGTCGCGGGAAAAGATTTCCTGGAAGCAGGCATAGCAGTCGGTCTTCTCTTTGGCCAAAGCCCGGATCATCCTGGTCAGATTGGCCAGACGGCTGCGCTGCTCGCCAGGCTGGGGCAGTCCATGCTGCAGGCATTTGGCCAGAGCCTGGCCAATGCCGGCCGGGAGGCCCCAGCAGCAGCAGCGCCAGGCCATAAACTGCAGGCGGCGGTAGCCGCAGAACAACTCATCACCGCCGTCGCCGGTGAAGACCGCTGCCGCGCTCTCAGCTGCCGCCTGCAGTGCGAGGCGGGTCGGCAGCAAGGATGAATCGGCGAAGGGCTCACCCGATCCGGCCAGCAACGGCGCCAGGGCTTCAATATCCCCGGGAGTGACTTTCCGCACCCGTTGTGGCAGGCGGTGCCGGGCGGCAGTCAGTCCAGCCAGGGTGCTTTCATCATACAAGGGGTGGTCAAAGGCGATGGAAATGGCCTCTCCGGCTCTTTCCTGCAGAGGCGCAGTCAAACCCAGAACTACTCCGGAATCAATGCCGCCCGAGAGGAGATAATTGGCCTGCGCGTGCCCCTGCAGGCAGCGCCGGCCGGCCTGCTCCAACAGGCGCCGGCATTCCCGCCCGACTTCCGGCCAGGGCAGCACCCGCTTGGGTAAATACACCGGCTCCCAGTAGGTCAGGCTGGTCCCCTCTGTCTGCGGACCAGTGAACAGCACCAGGGACGCGGGCCGGACTTTGGCAACGGACTGGTAAATGGTCCGGGGACTGGGGATGTATCCCAAGCCCAGGTAATCCTGTAAAGCCAGCAAATCGAGGTCGCGACACAGCCCCGGCTGCTGGAGCAGCAGAGGCAGACGGTTGGAGCAGAGCAGATTCTGCTGGCTGTCACGGCCATAAAACAGAAAGGACTGACCCAGCTGGTCACGGCCCAGCAGAACTTTCTCCGGCTGACGGCTCAGCAGTGCAAAACAGAACGGGCCATTCAATTTTGCGGCCGCGGCCTCGCCGTATTTCAGATACAGTTCCAGAAACAGGGCCGCCGCCGGCAGGTCCGGCGGGCATCGCAGCAGCTCAACGAGCTCGGGCCGGTTGCGCAGCACACCGGCAAACAACACCTGGCAGCCATCCTTCTCGGCATGGCAGTCAGCCGGGCCCTCCCAGCGCAGGGACCAGCGGTCTTCATAAGAAAAACAGCCAATGAAATCGTCCATGTTCTGTGTCCTCGGAGGTAAAAAACACAATATATTCTCTTTTTGCCGTTTTGCCTGAAATGCGTCTCCTAATTTCCGCCGGCAGTGCTCACGGCCGTGGCGGCGGTGAACTTGCATTATCCGGACGAGAGCGCAGGAAGGAAACCACCAGGGCGGGGCGGCAATGCTGACCCGCCCTGGACTGGCCGGGCAAACTAGTTGCCGGAGGGCTGGCAGGCAGCAATGACCCGCAACAACCAGCAGGGATGCCATCAGCCCCGGGCAGACAAAATGCCCCTCGGCCTTAATTTTTCACGGTTCCCCGGCCCGAAAAGTTCGAACTTGCTTATATTATCACAAGAGCCTTCGCCTGATCTGAGCCAACCGCAGCACCAGGAGCCCAGCATGTCCGCCACAGCTTGCAAAATCCGGCCGTATCAATTCCTGTGTCTGATCTGCCGCCTGGGGCGACAGGGCCAGGAACCGTATTATTTTGCCGACCAGCTCGATGAGCTGCAAAGCCGCCTCGCGGCAAATCGGCATTGTGTTCTGCGGCTCTGCTGCGAGGTGGAATCGACCTTCCGTTTTCAGAATCCCGGCGCTGCCGCAGACACCCCGGAAGGGAAGTCGTTCAATCTCCGCCGCGACCTGACCATCCTGCAGCGCCTGGGGCTGCTCCCGGGTGCGGAAATACCGGCGGGAGACCTGCTCCGGGCGGTGCTGCGGCCGGAGACCGGCATCCTCACCACTGCGGATATCTGCGGTTTTCCGGCCGTAACCGGCCCGGCCTGGAAGGGCTGCCGGTATGCCGGCAGCGGCAATTTCGAACGGGGACGGGAACGGGCTCTGGAGACCCTGCTGCCTGGACGCAGCAGCGCTGAACTCCGGCGCTGCAAACGCGCAAGCGCGGCTGCCGTCAGCGCCAGTGCGCATCTCCGCATCCGCCCGCATCATCTGCTCTGCATGTCCTGCTTCACCGGCGCCTGCCGGGCGGGTGACTATCAGCCGATCCCTGAAGACAATCTCTACGAGGCAGTGGAGAACTGCCGGGCCAACCCCGAGGTGCTCATCGAACTCGTGTCTGGCCCCTGCATGATCTGTTTCCCCTGCGTCGGCTATGACCCCGCGAGCGGTTTGTGTGACGCTGCTTTCGGGATGGGCCTGCGCGACCAGAAGAAGGACCTGGATACACTGCAGCTGCTGGGACTGGACTACGGCGCGGTTCTGCCGGCCTGGCAGCTGTTCCAACTCGTTTACGAGCGCATTCCCGATCAAGGTCGGGTCTGCGCCTTCAATACCGGCCGTCAGACGCAGGAAGCCTGGTCGATCTGTCAGACCGCCCGGACCCCGCCGGAACAAAGCCGCTACCGCCAGGCCGCGGCTGACCAGCTCGGCATCCGGGCCCGCCCGGGGGCAGAGCAGGTCCGGAATTCCCTGCTCAAACCAGAAAACTGAACTGGAGCCACCGATGATTCCACGTTTCAATGATGCCCGGGATTGGTTTTTTCGCCAGCGTTTCGGGTTGTTCGTGCACTGGGGCATCTACTCAGTAAGGGCATTTCACGAACAATACCAATGGCGCATGCACATCCCCTCGGCCGAGTACGTCAAACTGGCTGAACAATTCAACCCGCAGCAGTTTGATCCGGAAGCCTGGCTGGACCTCTGCCAGGAAGCCGGTATGGAGTATATCTGCTTCACCTGCAAACACCATGACGGATTTTGCCTGTGGGACAGCAAATTCACCGACTACAATATCATGCACACACCCTACGGCCGGGACGTCCTGGCTATGCTGGCCAAGGCCTGCCACCGGCGCGGCATCCGCCTGGGCTTATACTACTCCTGCCCAGACTGGCATTGCCCGAGTTCCTTGAACTTCGGCGGAGACCATCAGCTCCCCCGCCCCAATCCCGGCGACCAGCCGGATTTGCTGCAATACGTGGCATATGTCAAAAACCAGCTGCACGAGCTCTGCCGCAACTATGGCGAGATCTCGGAGTTCTTCTGGGACATCCCGCCGGGGGTGAATTTCCCGGAGCTCAATGCCCTGATCCGCGAACTGCAGCCCGCCGCACTGATCAACGACCGCGGCTATGGCCCCGGTGACTATGACACGCCCGAACGGCACATCCCGCCAGGTCAGGCGTTCAGCCGCCCGACCGAGGCCTGCCAGTCAGTCGGACGCTGCTCCTGGGGATACCGCCGCAACGAAGATTACTACTCGCCCCTGTTCCTCATGCAGTCAATGGATGAAATTTTGGCCCGGGGCGGCAATTATCTGCTCAACGTCGGTCCCGATGCGCAAGGCTGCATCCCGCCTGAGGCCCAGGAAATCCTGCGCCGGATCGGCCGTTGGTACAAAGGTGTGCAGGAGTCCTTCGCCGACACCGAGATCTGCACCCTGCCCGGACAACCCAGCGGAGACTTTCTGGTCACCCGCCGGGGCAGCACCTTCTTCCTGCATTTCCTGCAGGGCTTCCAGTGTTCCGGTTACGGCCTGCCAGCATTCCGGACCCTGCCGCAGCGGGCGGTGTTGCTCAACACCGGTGCAACGGTGCCAGCTGAACTGATCATCCTGCCACAAATCGCCCTGACCTCGCCTGAGCCTCGTCTGCACCTATACGGACTGCCCGCTGGACAGGCATTCCCGGAAGTGCCTGTCATCCGCCTGGATTTCACTGAAGCAATACTCTAAACTGGTCCGACCTTGAAAAAATTCTTTTTTCGATTACTGCATTGGGCCTGCGTGCCCCCGCTGCTGCTGCTCGCCGCCACGCTCTTCTGGAGCATCTGGGAACTGGGGCGGAACCTGCCCCAAGAGCGCCTGTACTGGTTTTTTGCCGGCGGGTTCCTCGCCGGCGGGCTGTTTTTCACTCTGGTCAGCCGCCTCACGCCATTGTACATCTTCGGGCATGAGTGCACGCACTGGCTGAGCGCGAAGTTGTTTTTCAAGGAGACGGGCAAATTTCGCTGCCGGGCCAGCGGTGGTTTTGTGGAAATCAAGCAGCCCAATGTCTGGATCATTCTGGCGCCGTATTTCGTGCCGTTCTATTTTCTGATCTGCACTGGCCTGTGGGGACTGGCGGTGGCGCTCTGGCCGAAATGGTATAGCCCCTGCCTGCACTACGCCGCCATCGTCCTGGGAATCTGCTACGCTTACCACGTGGTGCTGACTTGCTTCGCCCTCAGTAAAGGACAGGCCGATTTGCGCCTCAAGGGGGTGCTCTTTTCCCTGGCCCTGATCCTGGCCTTCAATGCACTGTTCATCTACCTAGCAGTGCTGACCACAACCCGGCAATGGCCGGAGGCCTGGCCGGTGTTCGCCCGCAAAGGGCAGTTCTTGCTGCAATGGCTGCTGGACTGCTGGCCGGGCTGATCTGCCCGCGCCAGCACCGTCAGGCAAAAACCAGCAGCGCTACCGCGTGCCGGGAGAGGCGCAGACTGCCATCCGGGAGCAGCTCCCCTTGGCCCAGGAAAGCATGGCTCTGCAGCTGCCGGCCTGCGACACTTATCCGGGTCGTCGCCGACTCCAGATGCGACTGCGTGGCCAGGACCACGATCTGCCCTGACGGAGCAATGTGGCTCTCTGAATCGATCTCGGGGTTGCTATTCTGCTGCAGCGAATCCGCCCGGTACCGGGCACCTTGCAGCAATGCGCGGTGCTGGTGCCGGAACGCATTGACCGCCCCCAGGTACTGCTGATAATGCGGTTCCGAGGCGATGGTGCGCTGACAGCGGTAGACCTCGACATCGGACACCAGATTCAGCAACAGCATCCGGTTGACCCGCATTTCAATCTCACGGTCATCACGAATGGTGCGGTTGGACAATACCACCTCCGGGAAAATATAGTGGAACCAGCGGTAATCGTTCGCGATGTGCGGCTTCTCGCCGCGTTTTTCCCAACCCGGATTGACCACTGCATTGCCGCCCCCGCAAGTGTGGATATAATCGGCGTGCTGGGCAGTTATATCGGTGATATGCTCGATGCCGATGCTCATGCCTGGCTTTTTGGCCTGGGCGTACCGCCGCATTTCCGCGACCAGGTCCCGCCGGCCGTTCATAATGCCGAAATAAGGCACCGGATGACCATGGCTCTGATCACAGCAGACGCGCGCTCCGGCTCCGACCTGGTCGAAGAAGACGCCGTCCGCCTCGACCTCGACCGCCAGGTCGACGTACTCCTTGAGTTTATCCAGCCACTCCCGGCAGGCGGGGCAGGCGGTCACGAACGAGCGGTTGCCGAAAACCCGGTTGGCGATACCGCGGCCACTGAAGCACCAGTTCTCGCTGGTCTCATTGCCCAGGAAATCCTTGACGCTGGCCTTCTTACCCTTACCCTGGAGATAGAACTGGCTGTTTTTGTCAATCAAATTGCCGTTGGCATACAGGAAGACCTGCCCGCCGAGCTGCTGGAATTTGCGAATATTCTCGCGCATGGACTCTTTGCCGCCCAATTCGCGGGAGGGGATGTACTCCGGGTAGTCGCAGTCGTGCCCGCTCTGGTGCCAGCCGAACATCAGCAGCGAGTCAATCCCGGCGGCAGCGCCATCGGCGTAAATCTGCGGCATGGTTGCGAAGGGGTACGAATTCTCTCCGTACTGGGTGCGCATAATCAGCCGCTGCCAGCCCTGCATGGCCCGGATTCTCTCCGGGAGAGGCTTGAATTCATACCAGGTCTCCGCCCAGGACCGGTATTTGTCGGCAGCCTTGAACCAGCGCCCGTCATAGAGCGACAGGACATATCCGTCATAGCGGCACTTCCCGCCCGAGGGCAAAAACGGGGTTTTGACCATCAGCAGATTGAAGAGCCGCCGCTTCTCCAGTTCGAAGACGTGCTCGGTATACTCGAAGGACGGGTCGTGATTGCCGACATACAAGCCCCCGTGGTCCGAGGCCAGGGCAAAACAATTGGTGGCGGCGGTCGAACCGGGGTAGCGGCAGATCTCCCGCTCGTAGATAAAATCCATGCTCTGGTATTGCGGCCCGCCGGGTGTCAGGCGGTACTTGTGCTCCGCCACTGACGACCAGACTGTCCCGCCGGCGTTGGAATTATGCAAGGACAGCTGCTCGGCTGCCTCGCTCAGGCAGAGTACCGGGAAGTGGCACTCCCGTACCAGATCCCCGGCCGGAAGATTACTCTCCACTTCCAGGGACAGCAGCAGGTCCTCACCCTGCAGGCGGCCTCTGACCGTGACCTGGAGGTCAACCGGCTGGCCGAATACGGTGCGCAAATCGCTGTAGTGCAGGGCGAAATCTGCGCCCGTACCGCTGACCGCAACCTTGCCGCTCTGGGGCAGTACCTCTACTTCCAGGGAACTGCCTGAACTGATAATCAGGCGCCAGAAACAGTGCGGCTGGACGTAGTTCCAGCCACCGTCACCAGCTTTTCCCAGCGACAGCAGGCTGCCGTCGGAAGCGAACTCAAGATGGATGCTGCCGTTGTCAAAAATATGCGCCATAATTCATCCTCCGCGAGAGTGTTGCGAATGCCTGTCGCCAGTTCAACCAGAGCAGCCCTGTTTTGCTCTTGCTAAGCAGTAAATGCCACCAGAGTGAGCTGGAATTTCAAGGTCTGTCCGGCCAGGGGGTGGTTGCCGTCCACCGTGACCCCGTTTTCCTCCAGGCCGGTGATTTCAGCCTGCAGGGGCTCGTCCTCACCGTCATCCTCGATGGCGACCATCAAGCCGATCTGCGGCTCCTCGCCTTCCAGCTGCAGCTGGCTGTACGGCACGAAGCCCACCAGGTCCTCCTGGTATTCGCCGAACGCACGTGCCGGGGGCAGGATCACAGTCCGGCTCTGTCCGGCGGCCAAGCCGACCAGGGCCTCTTCGAGGGCCGGCAAAATCTGCCCCTCGCCCAGGGTGATCTGGGGCGGCTCGCCGTCGCAGGTCGATTCTAGTACTTGCCCGGTGCAGTCATAGCAGAGGTAGTGAATTTTCAGGCGGTCGCCCATTTTGGCCAAACGCATGCTCATTCTAGCCGTTGCCCCATTTGCGCAAAGATTTTTTCCGCAGCCGGATGTTCTGCGGGGTGATTTCCACCAGTTCATCTTCGTTGATATAGGAGATGCAGTCTTCCAGGCTCATCATGATGGGAGGAGTAAGGATCACATTCTCATCCGAGCCGGAGGCACGCATGTTGGTCAGCTTCTTGCCCTTGGCGGGATTGACCACCAGGTCGCCTTCCCGGCAGTGCTCACCCACAATCTGACCGGTGTAGACATTGACCCCCGGGCCGATGAACAGATGCCCGCGTTCCTGGAGATTGAACAGGGCGTAGGCGACCGACTGGCATTCCAGCATCGAGACCATCGCGCCGCGAAGCCGGAAGCGGATGTCGCCGGCGTAAGGCTCGTACCCCGAGAAGACATAATTCATCACCCCCAGCCCGCGGGTGTCTGTCAGGAACTCCGAGCGGTATCCCAGCAGTCCGCGGGTCGGGATGAGGTACACTAGCCTGGCCATGCCGTTGCCGGTGTCCATGATCTGCACCCGGCCTTTGCGCTGGCCGAGCTTCTCCATCACCGGACCCACAAAACCCTCGTCGACATCGATGGTCAGCTCCTCGAACGGCTCCAGACGCGAGCCGTCCGCCGCCTCCTTGAAAATCACCTGCGGGCGAGTGACCTGAAATTCATAGCCCTCGCGGCGCATTTTTTCAATCAGGATGGACAGATGCAGTTCGCCACGTCCGGCCACCCGGAAGCCCATGCTGTCCACCAGGGGGGAGACTTGCAGGGCGATATCGGACATGGTCTCGCGATACAGCCTTTCCGCCAGGTGCCGGGAAGTCACGAACTGCCCTTCCCGGCCGGCAAAAGGTGAGTCATTGGGCACAAAGCTCATGGCGATGGTCGGGGGGTCAATGTCCATGGGGGGCAATGGGCGGGGGTCATCTGGGTCGGTATAGGTGCAGCCGACGGTGACTTCATCCATGCCGGCAGTGGCCACGATATCGCCGCAGCAGGCCTGCTCCACCACCACCTTCTGATTAGACTCGAAACGGAAGACCTTGCTGATGCGGGCGGGCTTGACCTTGCCATCGCGCAGCACCACCGCAATCTCTTTGTTGATGTTCATGTGCCCGTTGGTGATCTTGCCAATGCTCAGCCGACCCAGATACGGCGAATAATCCAAGGTGCTGACCAGCATCTGCAAGGGGCCGTCGCTGCAGCCGGAGGGGGCCGGGATGTTCTTGATGATATGCTCGCAGAGCGGTTCCAGCCCCCGGTGTTCGTCATCCAGGTTATCGATGGCGTAGCCTTCCCGTCCGGAGGCGTACACCACCGGGAAATCCAGCAGGTGGTCCGGGGCATTGAGCTTGACAAACAAGTCGAAGACCTGATCCACCGCCCAGTATGGCCGGGCTGCCGGCTTGTCAATTTTATTGATTACCACAATCACCGGCAAAGACAGCGCCAGGGCTTTTTTCAGGACGAAGAAAGTCTGTGGCATTGGCCCCTCCTGGGCATCGACCAGCAGCAGTGCGCCGTCGGCCATCCGCAGCACCCGCTCCACCTGCCCGCCGAAATCGGCATGTCCGGGCGTGTCGATGATGTTGATGCAGTAATCCTTATACGGGAAGGAGCCGTTCTTCGAGGTAATGGTGATGCCGCGCTCACGTTCCAGTTCATTGGAGTCCATCAGGCGTTCGGCGACTTTCTGGTTGTCGCGGAACAGCCCCCCGAATTTGAACAGCTCATCCACCAAGGTGGTCTTGCCGTGATCAACGTGAGCAATAATGGCTATGTTGCGTATTTTGTCTTGTTGCATCGCTGTCTTCTGTGATAAATGTACCAAACCGTAAATGTTTGGAAAATTACATAATATAATCCGGCAAGCAGTACCCTGCATTCCGGCTACACGGTTTTGTTTAATGGCGCTCTGCCGGGTTGGAGTGCCGAAACCACCGGCGGCCCGCCGAGCCGGTCGCGCCGCCAGGCTGCAACCGCGGGCTGCCCCGCGCAGCACAGTTTTTTGCCTGGACGGGAGGATTTTCGGACCTGCCATCTGGGCCAGTTGCAGCTGTACTGTCCTGGATGCCTGGCGGGGTGCACCGGCCGATAGATAGTCCGGCGAATGGTCCGGGGCAGTCCTGCAGGCCTGGGTTTGGCTTGCAAATACGCCCCGCGCAGATAGAGTATAATCATGGCGGCCGCCGCGGCCCGTAAAAAATACCCCTGGCCGCGCTGTTGGCGGGTTGCAGACCGGCCGGAGGTCTTGCGGCCATGCAACGATGGTGAATCCGGTCAGGAATGAATTGCACCGCCGCCGGCCGAATCTCCGGTCGGGGTCAGGGGGGCTTTTTCAGCAGGAGAAACAGATGGTCAAATTCAGTGCGAAATTATTGGATCAGCAATTGGTGCTGCGGTATGGGCAGGAACAGCTGGCGCTGTCCTGGCCGGCAGTCGCGGTCAGCATCGGCGGCCGGCGCCTGGCGGCCAGGAAGGCCAGCAGCGCTTTGGAACCGATACCCTCCGGCTGGCGGCAGTCGTTTGTGAATGGCAGCCTGTGCTTCCAGGTCAGCATTGTAGTCTGTGAGGGATGGATAAAAAAACAGCTCGAGATTTCCAGCAGCGCCGAGCTGCCGACCCCGGATTATGTCGAGGTGGATGCGCAGGAGGTCGCGGACCCGGCCCTGAGCCGCAGAGGATATATGGCCACCTTTGCGCAGAAAAAACGGCCCGGAGCGGAGGAGGAGGGGGGCGGCCTGATGCCGGGGTGCGGATATCCGCTGATCGGCGGGAAATTCTTCTGCGGGCTGGAGCATCCCGCTGCCTTCAACCTGATCAGCCGGAGTGGCCGCCGGACGGTGAACTACCAGCTGCGGCATTTCCCGGTCTGGGAGAATGGCCGCCTGCCGGGTGTCGCCGCGGTGTTGGGGCTGGCCGATGCTCCGGAGGAGGTGTTCGCCAGGTACGTCGCCAGCATCCGTCTCCCTCGCCGGCAGCAGCCGCTGTTCTCTTTCTGCTCCTTCTGGTCTGATCCCTATCTGGGCAATTACGAATACGATGTCCGCAAGGATAATTATCTGAGCCTGCTGCGGGTCTTTGACCAGCTGGGGCTGCATCCGGATGTGATCACCCTGGATGCCGGCTGGCAGGACCGGCAGACGGTCTTCCAGGCCAAAAAAGCCTTCGGCGGCGAAAAAGCATTGCGCGAACTGGCTCAGACTTTTCGGGCGCAGGGCACCAATTTGAGCCTCTGGGTGTCGCATAATGGCCCCATGGGAATGGCACCGGAATTCCTGCGCCGGCTAGGCATTGCCATCGGCAAGGGCGAAAGCTCGGCCTACTGCGGCGACAATTATGCAGTGATGCTGGACCGGCAGCTGGAGGCTATCCTGCAGAAACGCTTCTGCGAGCTGGCCGGACCGGAGTACCAGACGGTGCACTTCAAGATAGACTGGGATAACGAGTGCGCCTGCAGTCCGGAATTTCAGGCTAAATATCCGACCCGCAACCACGTGCGTCAGGGCAGCATCGACGCGATGTGCCGGATTGCGGCGGCGTTGCGCGCGGTCAATCCCGCGGTCATACTGCGCAATGGCTGGTGGCCGTCACCCTGGTGGCTGCAGCACGCCAGCCATATCTTCCTCTCTGATTCCGGCGATTCGGAATTCGCCATGCTGCCCTCCCGGACCCAACGGGACAGCGCGGCCACTCACCGTGATATCATGTACTACAACTCGCTGCAGCGTGACCGCAGCGCGGTGCCGCTGGATTGTTTTGACAACCACGAGCTGCCGCATGCCCGCCGCAATCCCTTTGCGGAAGAGCGTGGCTCGTGGGTCAACAACCTCTGGCTGTCCGTGTTGCGGGGCAGTTCTTATTTCCCCTACAAACTGCAGCCCGAGGCCCTCGAGGACTGGCAGGCTGAGTCACTGCGGGAAATCATGTCCTTCGCCCGCAATTATGCGGAGCACATCATCGTGGAGCACGGCCGGATGGTTCTCGGCCATCCCGGCAAGGGGGAAATCTACGGCTTCCTGCAGCCGGGCCAGAAGGACAGCTGGTGCCTGCTGCGCAACCCGCTGCCACTGCCGCAGAGGCTGCTCTTTGATCCGGCGGCCATCACCGGCCAGGCGGTAAAAAGCGTGGCCCAATTTTATCCCGACTGCCGTCTGCTGCCCAGCCCCGGCGAGCTGACCTTCCTGCCCGGGGAGGTGAAGGTGATGGTCATCAGCGGCCGGAAGCTGACTCTGCCAGGTGAAACGCCGTTCCAGGTCCGGGCCGAGGGCGAGGCCTGCCGCTGCTACCGTCCCTCCTCTGCCTGCCCGCAAGTGCCAGCAGTCTATCAAATGCCGACGCTGGAATGCGGCGACCTCAGCCACCAGACGGTGGAGGGACGGCTGCAGCTGAAATTCAAGCTGCTGGTCCCTTACCGGATGCGGAATTTTGAACTGCAGATCAAGGTCAGCCATCCGGACATGGACAAAATGCAGTTCTGGCTGGCGAACTCACGCTACAACGGCTGGAATTTCTGCTGCTACCATATACCGCTGACCGAGGTGCCCTACAACCGCCCCGGCCATGGCGAAAGCAAGAATCCCGATGGCCTCCCCGAACGCCGGGAGCGGTTCTTCGTCGCCAGCATCCCGCAAGGCGGTGAGCCGTATTTCAATTTCGAGTGCTCGGGTGCGGCAATCCAGCCGGAGCATCTGGAAATCTGGGCCTCGGGGTATGAAGCGCCGGAACGCGTGGGTACGCTCTGCAGCTCCGCACCGCTGGGATTCACCCGCGGTTTGCCGTATCAGCATCCGCTGGGATTCCCGCTCGCAGTGCGGGTGCTCTGATACAACCCTGTCCGGGCCGGAATTATCGGCCCGACAGAGGTGTCCGGACGCGGCGCAGCGGGAGGTCCGAGATGGCCTGCAGCTCTTCCTTGATGGCGGCGCAAGTATAGCGTCCGGAATGGACCATCGAGGCGATCAGGGCCGCATCGGCCTCCCCCTCCACCAGAGCTGCGCGGAGATGGCTGACCTTGCCAGCCCCGCCGGAGGCAATGACCGGGACGCTGACCGCTTGGGCGATCTTGCGGGTGATGGTCAGCTCATAGCCGTCCTGAACCCCGTCGGTGTCGATGGAGTTCAGGCAGATTTCCCCGGCCCCCAAGGACACCGCCTGGCAGGCCCAGTTCACCGCATCCAGCGCGGTCGGGCAGCGCCCCCCGCGGGTGACGACCTGGTAGCCGGAAGGGAAGGCAGGCGAGGCACCGACAAATTTGGCGTCCAGGCCCAGGACGATGCACTGCCGGCCAAACGCCTCTGCCCCGCGGGATAAGATCTCAGGGTGGTCGACGGCCAGGGAGTTGAGCGAGACCTTGTCTGCCCCGGCCAGGATTACCCTGCGCATGTCCTCGACGCTGCGCAAGCCGCCGCCCACGCAGAACGGTATAAAGATGCGTTTGGCGGCGGCCTCGACCATCGCGATGTCAATGGGGCGGTTCTCGGCCGAAGCGGTGATATCATAGAAGACCAGTTCATCGGCGCCCTGCCGGCAGTATTCCTCTGCCAGCGCGACCGGGTCACCGACATCGATATTGCCGGCGAATTTAACCCCTTTGGTGACTCTGCCGGCACGGACATCAAGGCAGACGATGATGCGTTTCATCAGCATAGTGACCTGCCATCCCAGGATAGAAAATTCCGCAGCAGAACCAGCCCCGCTTCCCCTGAACGCTCAGGGTGGAACTGGGTCGCGAACAGCGAGCCCCGGGCCGCAATGGAGGTGAAGGTCTGCCCGCCGTATTCGGTGCGCCCGCAGATGTCCTCGGCCCGGGCCGGAGCTGCATAATAGGAATGCACGAAATAGAACGCCTCGTCTGGGGGCAGGCCGGCCAGGAGCGGATGCGCATATGCGTACGATACCGAGTTCCAGCCCATCTGGGGAATCTTGATCCTGGGCTGGCCCGGGAAGGAGAAGGGCAGCACCTGCCCCGGCAGCAGTCCGACCCCGGGCTGCCCGCCGTCTTCGGCGCTGTGCTCGAAGAGCAGCTGCATGCCCAGGCAGATGCCCAGCAGGGGACGCTTTTCCGCCCAGACCTGCCGGAGCAGGCGGTCGAACCCGCGCTGGCGGATGCCGGCCATGCCGCTGGCCGCAGAACCGACTCCAGGGAAGACGATACGCTCGCAGGCGGCCGCGGCGCCGGCCTCAGAGGCAATAATGGCCGGCGCGCCCAGGCGCTGGAAAGC
>JAAYYJ010000024.1 GCA_012515455.1 Oligosphaeraceae bacterium | reverse complement strand
TCTTAAATTTCTGCTTAGCAGTCAATAATATCTGCGTGTCCTGGTGTTGGTGCGGTTTCGTGCTGCATACCGCCAGAGCGAATTGAAGCTGTCTTCAACGTAGTGGGGATGATTCTTTTTTTGCGGTCCGCTGTTTTTTGTCCCGACTGGCTTCTGATCCGGAAAACGCGTCTTAGCACCATCAGAGCGGTACTTGGTTTGCATGTTCTTTTCTGGGAAAAGGATGGATAGTCCAAGAGTTTTCAGGAAAGTGAATTTTGCCTCTTGTCAGAGCGGTAAGAAGGCAGTACTTTTTCCGCGACGCCTTCTTGGTGGGCCTCAGCCCACCCAACCGTGGGGGGCCTCCGTCCCTAATTTGGACGCGCGCGCGCGTGTACGCCGCAGATGCGCAAACGGAGGGGCAAATGCTTCTGGGCTGCTTCCTTTAACTGCTTGCGTTCAATACGCACTGACGCGGTGCGATGCTCTGGCGAGGCTGCATTTCAGCTCTCACCAGCGCATGCGTCCGGCCTTGGACAGTTGGCCATAATCATTACTTTGGATTATCTTTCATCCCTTTGCGATGTCTCGCATCTTGGTGGGGGTCAGGATTTGATTTTCTGATTTTGAGTCCCTGTTCCCCTGGTTGCCGCCGGATGTGGCCGCATAGCGTCTATCCGTCACGCCTATCTGAAGGTTAAAAGCTTATGAATCTAATTCAAACACCATCTACCTTCAGCAAGACCTTTTACCATTCAGGAGACTTATTGCAAGTGCTCTTGGAACTGGATTCGGTCCATCCCGGGCAGGCTTTTCTGCGCACGAATCTGGGCAACAATGCGATCCGCCTGCAGGAAATAATTGCCCTGGTTGAGGAGGGGAAACCGGTACAGGGCCGGGACTGGCAGGATTTGCCGATGCAGCAGGTGGACGACAGTCATTTTCAGCTTATCTTGCCTTTGCATGAAGTGGGGTATTTCGAGTTCAAGGCTTTTTTTGTCGAGGACAGCACCAATATTGTCTACTGGCCGCGGGGTGAGAATGCCTCTGTGAAGGTGGGGCCGGCCAAGACTGTCTGTGCGAATACGATCTACAACGCTTTCGTGCGGCAGTTTGGCTCCAACAAGAGTGGGTCATGGCAAAGTAAGGCGCAGCTGCAGCCGCAGCTGCAGGAAGCCGTCAAAGCCCTGGATGAGGCCGGCTGCACTGTAATTCCACCTTCCGGGACGTTCCGGGACCTGATCGCAGAGCTGGATTTTATCATGCTGGAGCTGGGATTCAGGATTATTCAGCTGTTGCCGGTGCATCCAATCCCCACCACTTTTGCCCGGATGGGCCGCTTCGGCAGTCCGTTTGCGCCCCTGGACTTTTTCAGTGTCGACCCGGCGATGGCGGTTTTTGACCGTACTTCTACCCCGATGGAACAATTCATTCAGCTGGTGGATGAGGTGCATGCCCGCAATGGTCTGCTGTTTCTGGATATTCCGGCTGACCACACCGGCTGGGGGTCGGTCTTTCAAGTTCATAACCCGGAATGGTTTGTGCGCAATCCGGACGGTACTTTTGCCAGTCCTGGCGCTTGGGGGGTAATCTGGGAAGACCTCTGCAAGCTGGATTATCAGAATCGCCAGTTGTGGCAGCGGATGGCGGAGGTTTTTCTGCACTGGTGTCACGCCGGCGTGGATGGTTTTCGTTGTGATGCCGGCTATATGATTCCGGCTGAGGCCTGGGATTATCTGGTCGCCAAAGTTCGCCAGGAATATCCTGACACGGTGTTTTTTCTGGAAGGCTTGGGGGGGAGACTGGAGGATACCAGCAAGCTTCTCAGCAGCAGCAATCTGAACTGGGCTTACTCGGAGCTGTTCCAGCAGTACTCAACCGCAGAAATCAGGCGCTTCCTGGATTTCTTCTGCACCTTCTCACCGCAGTACGGGCTGCTGGTGCACTTTGCTGAGACCCATGACAACGAACGCCTGGGGGCACGTTCGCGCCAGTGGGCGGAGTTCCGAGTGCGGCTCTGTGCGCTGCTGGCCCCGGCCGGGGCCTTCGGTATTGCCAATGGTGCCGAATGGCTGGCGGGGGAGAAAATTGATGTCCATGGTGCCACCTCCTTGAACTGGGGCAGTGCCGAGAACCTGGTTGAGTGTTTGCAGAAACTGCTTGCTCTGCTGCATCATCATCCCGCCTTTTCGGCCAAGGCAAAATTAGTGCCGTTGCGAAGCCTGTCCGGCAATGCGGTGTCGTTACTGCGCCAGACCTCGGACCTGGATGACACTGTGCTGGTGCTGTGCAACCCTGACGTGCGCGAGAGTGTGACGGTGTTTTGGCATGACCTGGAATTTGCGCCCGCGGGCACCGACAGCCTGTATGACCTGGTGAGTGACGCGAGTATGTCCCTGCAGCGCAACCTTGACCACATCGGGATTGAACTGCCACCCTTGAGCTGCTGCTGCCTGACCCGGGAACAGCCGGCGGCGGAGAGCGTTTTCAAGGCTGATGCCAATCAGTGGCAGATGCTGCGTGATCTGGTTCTGGATTCAGCTGCCAGCGCCCAGGGGGTGGTAGAATTTAAGGAGCCGGAGCTGGTCCGGATGGCTGAGCACCTGCATGAGAACCCGCGGGAATTTCTGCGTTCGCTGTATCAGCCCGGAGCATATCTGCCCTTGCTGGAATGGATGCCCGGTCAGGATGAACGCCGGGTGGTGCCGTTGCCTCCCGGCCATTTTATCCTGCTGTGCACCAGCACGCCCTTTTTGGCGCATATTCGGCAGGGGCGGAAATGTCTGCAGACGGTGCAGGCGGTTCCGCAGCATGACGGACGCTTCTTTGCTTTGTTTCAGCCTTTGCCGGCGAACGGCTGTCTTGAGCAGCTGGAATTGCAACTAAGTCTGTTTGAAGGCGGTAAGGCGATTCGCCATACTGGCCATTTGGCCTTGCTGCCACAGAAAATCTCTCCTATGAAGCTTGAACTTCCGGCCGCTGAGCTCCATTCCTGGCATTGCGGTCTGGCCAGCACAGATTTGGGCGGATACACCTTAGCGCGGGCGATCTGGGGAACGCTGTACAGTCAGTACGATGCCCTCCTGGCCGCCAATTTGGACTGCAAAGTGCCGATAGACCGGACGATATTGCTGAACCGCTGCCGGGCTTGGGTGGTGTGCCGGGACTATTCCCGGGAACTGAATCTGGCCTGCCAAAATGATTTTGCCGTCCTGGACCACCAGAGTATGCGCTGGCGGTTCACGGTTCCCTCAGGTCTGGGACAGTGCCTGGAGTTAAGCGTTACTGCGCATCTGTCTGCTGACAGCAACACCCTGCGCTTGTTTTTCAGCAGCGTGGCGGCCGACTCCGAGGATAGTGCGGGGCAGCAGCCCTCCAGTCCAATTTCTTTGATCATCCGTCCTGACATCGATGACCGCAGCCAGCACGCCCATACCAAGGCTTTTCAAGATGCTGAACGCAGATTCCCGTCCCGGCTGCAAAATTACCAGCGCGGTTTCACATTTTTGACTGAGAGTGGCCATCAGCTGCGTCTTGAGTGTTGCTGTGGTCAGTACTTCCCCAGCCCGGAATGGCAGTATCAGGTCCAGTATTTGCTGGAGAGCTCCCGGGGACTGGAAGACCGGTCGGATTTGTTCAGCCCGGGCTATTTTCGCTGTGCGCTACCTCCAGGAGCCACCGTGATGCTGCTGGCGGCAGCGGAATCTGCAGCTGAGAGCGGTTCGCCGCCGGCGCTGGACGCGACGGGGGTTGATACAACGGCGGTTACGGCGGCAACGCAGGCGGTTCCAGCTCAGCGTCTACCGGATATTCTGCGGGAGTCACTGGGCAGTTTTATCGTCCGGCGGGATGATTCACTCTCGCTGATTGCCGGTTATCCCTGGTTTTTGGACTGGGGGCGTGACACCCTGATCAGTTTGCGGGGATTGCTGGCTGCCGGATTATCGCAGCAGTGCCGGGACATCATCCGGCAGTATGCCAGTTATGAGCAAGGCGGGACGCTGCCCAATATGATTCGCGGCCGGGCGCCAGCCAATGCTGACACCAGTGACGCACCGCTGTGGTTGTTCATCGTGGTCCGGGACTACATTCAGGCCCTGGGCGAGCGAGAGATTCTGACTTTGCACTGCGGGGAGCGCTCCCTGCTGCAGGTACTGCTCTCGATTGCGGAGAATTATCTGCAGGGCACTGCCAACGGCATCAAGGTTTGTGAGGATACAGCCCTGGTATTCAGCCCCGCCCATTTTACCTGGATGGATACCAATCATCCGGCGGCGACGCCACGCGAGGGGTACCCGGTGGAAATTCAGGCTCTCTGGATCGCAGCGCTGGAATTTCTGGTCGAATTTTCCGGTCAGGCAGAGCCGTGGTCCAGTTTAGCGGCCCGGGCCCGGGAAAGTTTTCTGAGCTTGTATCCGGCGTCTCCCGGGGTAGGGTTGGCTGATTGCCTGCACGCTCGAGCGGGTGTTTCCGCCCGGCTCGGACAGGCGGACGACGCCTGCCGTCCGAATCAGCTTCTGGCCATAACTCTGGGCGTGGTGCAGGACCAGGCGATGCGGGGATATATCCTGCATGCCTGTCAAAAACTGCTGGTCCCTGGAGGGATACGCAGCCTGGCAGACCAAAGGGTAAACCATCCCCTGCCGGTCTATCATCAGGGGCGGCTGCTGAATGACCCTCAGGCTCCCTATTGGGGCGAATACAGCGGCGACGAAGACACCCGGCGCAAGCCGGCCTATCATAATGGCACTGCCTGGGGCTGGCTGATGCCCAGCTACAGCGAGGCTCTGCTGCTGACCTATGGGCCATCGGCCAAGGCCGCAGCCAGGGCATTGCTGCATGCCGCAGGCGCTAATATCACCCGGGGATGCCTGGGGCATCTGCCGGAAATTTTTGCGGGTGATTCTCCGCATTTGCCGCGCGGGTGTTTTGCGCAGGCGTGGAGTGAGTCGGAGTTGTTCCGGGTCTTGGCGTTGTTGTCAGGCAAAAATAGAGAATAAGGAGAGGCAGACATGGCTCGTTCAAAAAAGCTCAATGCCAAACGGCGGGTACAATTTGTTTATCATGGAACAGCCGGGCAGGAGGTGTTTCTGTCAGGGGAATTCAATGCGTGGGCTACCGACCAGAAGCCGATGCTGGATAAGCTGGGCAACGGCCAGTTCGTGGCGACCTGTGTCTTGCCCGCGGGTGAATACCAGTACAAATTTTTGGTCGATGGATTGTGGGTTCTGGACTCGAGCAATCCGAATTTTGTGATCAATGAGTTCGGTTCCCACAACAGCGTCCTGAAAGTGGAATAGTCTGCCCTGGGTGTGGGGGAAAGTGCAAGCGGTCGGGATTACACAGTGGGCTTTACGGCTCAGAGCCAGCGAAGACCGCGTTGCAGACCCGGCGCAGGAATTCCGGATAGGCGTGTTTTTTGTCCTCGCGCCAGGGATGGACAGCATTGCTGAGCAGAATCACGGCTAGTTCTTTTTCCGGATCCATCCAGATACAGGTGCCAGTGAAGCCGGTATGTCCGTACCCTAGCGGTGATATATGCTCACCGGCGCTGGAGTTGCGGCTGGGGCTGTCCCAGCCCAGGCAGCGTGAGCTGGCGGGTATTAGTCCGGCGGGGCGGGTGAATAGCCGCATAATATTATCGGGCAGCAGCTTACTGTGGTTGGGGAACAGTGCCTGGATCAGTCTGGTGAGGGCGATTATACTGGCGAAGAGCCCGGCATGCCCGGCGATGCCGCCGAGCCAGCGGGCATTTTCGTCGTGCACCACACCTTGCCAGGGGTGTCCGATATCGAAGCGCAGTTCAGTCGGCACGCAACTGCTGCGCTGGTGCAAGGCAGGTCAGTAACCAATACCTTCGTGCAGTCCGAGGGGGGAGAAAATCCGCTGCCTGGCCAGGGTGTCGAGATTTTGTCCCAGCCGGGCGACCGTCACTTCGCCCAGGATCATCATCCCGAGATCAGAATAGCATTCCATCCGTCCTGGTGCTGTGGTCAGGGGCAGGCTGAGGAGAATTTGCCGAAAATCTGGTCGTCTGCGGGGGGGGAGCCGGTGGAATGGGTACCCTGGCGGCAGTCCCGAGCAGTGTGCCAGGAGGTGCCGGATGGTCACCGCCCGCCGCCATTCCGCCTGGGGACCGAGGGTGAATTCCGGGAAAATCTCGGCGAGGGTGGTATTCAGGCTCAGGGTACCCTGCTGACAGAGCTGTGCCACCAGGGTGGTGGTGACCAGTACTTTGCTGAGGGAAGCCAAGTCGAACCAATCCTCTTCCTGGAGTTGCCTGCCGCCGCAGTATGTATGACTGCCAGCCAGGAAGACCCGGCTGGGCCGTCGCGGTGACACGACCGCGGCTGCCGCGCAGGGCCAGGCCCGGGCAGATACCCCGGCTTGCAGGATGCCGGTCAGATCGAGCATAAGATTCTCCTGCTATAGCGGCTCCTGGACCTGAGGCTGAGAAAATTATGCCAGGATGCGCCGGACCTGGTCGTTGAGCCTGCGGATGAAATCTACGGTGATGACATCGGGCAGATGCAGTTCGAGATTGCATGGTCCGGTATAGCCGTTCCGGCGCAGTTCGAGCATGGTTGCCTTGAGAGGGATTATACCTTCGCCCGGCAGCAGGTGTTCTTCGCAAAAGCCGTGGTTGTCGGACACATGGATATTAGCGATCAGTCCGCGGCAGTTGCGGATCACCTGGAAGAGGTCCTCGTTCAGGTTCGAGTGGTTGATATCGACGGTCATTTGAATCTTCGGGCTGTTCCAGGAACGCACGAAACTGGCTACTTCCGAACTGAAGGGGTAGCGTTCATTCTGCGGTTTGTGGGGGACGGTTTCAATGGTCAGGATCAGGCCGATATCTGCATTGGCAGCGGCCAGCTCGCCAATGGCCTGCCGGAAGCGCTGCCCTTTAGCCGGATCATTGAAGCGGTCCAGGTAATGCAGGACGTAGGGGCAGGGAGCAAATGGCGCTGACGCGCGCATCCGGGCGATTTCGTGATCGAGGCTCTGCCGGAAAAGCTGCGGGTCATCGGAGAGACAGCCGAAGGTGCCGTGAATAGACCAAACTTCCATACCCAGGTCATGGATAATGTCGACAGTCTCAGGGCTGATCGCACGTTTGCGGGATAGCTCGATTTTGCGGATGCCGGACTCGCGTAGTATTTGCAGGCCTTCCCGCAAGGTGATGCCGCCGGGTTTTTCCGGGCCATAAAACGTAGTACTGTAGCACAATTCCATTTCCATAAGTATTTTCCTTCTGCTGGAATGTGAACGCGTGCGGGGAGGTGGCGTGGCGTAGCACAGGGCGGCGGCAGGCTGGAGTTTATTTTCGGTCGGGGATGAGGAAATTGCTCTCCGCCGGCGATTTTCCCTGCCGGTAGCTGCTGGCCCATTGTGCTTCCTGGTACAGCTCTACAGCAGCTTCAGCATCCAGGCGCGATTGCTGGCGCAGAATCTCGCTGCTGATGGGGATGTTCTTATGGTACGTGCCATTGGGATATACTTCCACCAGGTACCAGGAGCAGAGATATTGACTGGGCTGGGGGAGATTGATCTGCCGCAGCCCGCCGGAACGCACCTGGCAGGGGACATTCTGGTGCCCGGCATAGAGCAGGACCTCCCCAAGAGCGGAAAAATCTCCGGCAAAAGCGGCAAAATTCTGCACTTCGGCATTTTTAGAGCCGCAATTCAAAGCGGGCTGCGGCAGCAAATGGACATGGCTGACCAGGATTTTGCGGCGGTCGGCGGCCTGCAGACGTTTCAGCCAGGGGCGGTCGGACTCAGCCAGATTGTAGCGGTGGGTATCCAGAGCCAGGACGGCAAAATCGCCGACTTCGCAGTATTTGTGAGTCGCATCGGGGAAGAAATCCTGCCACAAGTGCGGGTCTGTGCTGCTGATATCGTGATCGCCTGGAGCACAGATCAGCGGTGCTTGCAGCTGGGAGAGGATTTTCCTGGCGCAAGAGTATTCTCCGGCCTGGCCAGCATTGGTAATATCTCCAGCCAGGAGGGTGAAGTCGACTGCAGCAGCATTGGCCTGTTCGACGACATTACTGACAATCATGGCTGATTCCCGGAACAGCCGTCCTTTGCGGTTCTCATAGGACAGGGAGACATGCGGATCGGCGATGGCGGCGTAGCGGCACAGGCACTTTCCTTCCGGTGCCGGCAGGGTGGTAAAGGACAGCGTCAGAGTCTGCCCGGGGAAGAATATTTTCAGGTTATACGGCTGATTGGGCAGGAGCTGGTCACAGCGCAGGCGTCCGATCCTGGCGGCCTGCTGGCATTGGAGTTCCTGGCGCCAGCCGGCAGTGCTGAGTTCTGCCCTGACCAAGGAGAGCTCGGGCTGGCAGAAGGCCGCCTCCAGGGAACACCAGTCAAAATTAAGTATTTCGGCAAAAGGCTGCATGATATCCCTTTCCCGTTGGTTACAGCCGCACGAATTTCCATCCTATCGGATGTTCATTGCGGTATGGCAGATAGCCATGAAAATGACGTGGGTCACCGTCGAAGACCAAGGGTAGGAAATAGCGGTCACCTTCCCACATCGGCAACTGGCCGATGCTGGAAATGGCAAACCATTCCAGCGGCCCTTCGACATTGCTGGTCATGGGTGTACCGGTGTAAGCGGTGACCAGGAAGATGAAGGCCAGCCAGTCTTCATTGTGGGGGCCGAAGCCGGTCCAGTTGACCGTCCCGCGCAAGGTCATGGAGGTGACTTCAATGCCGGCTTCCTCCCGGATTTCGCGCATCATGCAGGAGGCGATGTCCTCGGTCGCCTCCATGTGACCACCGAGGCCGTTGAATTTTCCGTACTGATCATCGGATTTCCGCCCGATCCGGTGCGAGAGCAGGACCTTTTTGCCGTCAGGGGACAGGACATATCCCAAGGTGCTCAGGATAGGACAGTATTTTAACGACATTGGCGGTATCCTTGGGCAGAGGACGCTTTGCCGGCCCGGAGCCAACCCCTCAGTTATGCCGGCCGATGCAAGGGTTCAAGTACAGCTTCAGAGTGTTCCCGGTTGGCTGTTGCTGCCGGTGCAGTCAGGCCAGCCCAGCTTCCCGCAGCAGATATGTAGCAACGAAGGCAATGCTGTCCTGGATGTCGCTGAGCTTGACTTGTTCGGCATCGCTGTGAGCGTACTGCAGCAATCCAGCGCCGCTGGTCAGTACT
>JAAYYJ010000216.1 GCA_012515455.1 Oligosphaeraceae bacterium | reverse complement strand
CTGCTGGCGACCATAAAGCGCACATGCCGTCCCCCGACATGGTTGTGGGCCCAGAAATACATCCGCCAGTCGTTGCGGCTCAAGCGCAGGACATTGGCCTGCAGGGGCCGGAATTCTGCCGGCAGTCCTGTCAGTGTGAAGTATCCCTCGCAGTCGCGCAGCAGCGGGTGCTTGGTAATTCTGCCCGTGGGGCTCTGCTCAGCCAGGGCCAGGTTGTAGTGATGATCGGCGAATGAATTCAGGCTGTAATAGAAGCGCCGCTGCCTGCCGCAGTCAAGCACCGTGGAGGGGAAGATGGTCAGTGACTTGCCGTTCTCCCAGTCCTCGGTTTGGCGCAGTACCACTCCCTGCTTCTGCCAGGCGCCGAAACAAGATTGCACGGCGGGGGTCAATTTTTCCCATTGCGGGGCAATGATAATCATCGGGTCCTCCCTTTACTGTAAACGCGACAGAACGCCGGCGTACTGCATTCTGTCGCCGCCCGGAATCTATTTCCGGATGACTCGCGGCCCCTTCGGGGTGTCTTCCACCAGCCAGCCCTGAGACTCGATCTCTTTCCGCAAGGCATCCGCGCGGGCGTAGTCCTTGCTCTTGCGGGCCGCCTGGCGTTCTTCCGCCAGGGCGGTGATTTCCGGCGGCACCCCTTCGCCGGGGTCGGGCGTGCAGACTGCCAGAACGCGGTCGAGTTTCTCCAGGCAGTCCAGGGCCATGCGGGCTGCATTCGAGCCGCTGCAGCCGGAATCCAGCAGGCGGTTCATTTCGCGGATGAATTCGAACAGCACTGCGAAGGCCGCCGAGATATTCAAGTCGTCCGACAAAGCCCCGGCGAAGTCCTCCAGGGTCTTGCGGGTGATGTCTTCGACCTGGCCGGTGTCCCCGGCCGGATTGGCCAGGTTCTCCTGCAGTCTGGTGCGGAAGGCATCAATGCGCTGCAGGGAGGCCCGGGCATCTTCCAGAGCCTGAAACGAGAAATTCAGACTCTGCCGGTAATGCGTGCCGATCAGCACCCAGCGCACCTCCCGCCCGCTGTAGCCCTTGTCCAGGATATCATGCAGGGTGTAGAAGTTTCCGAGTGATTTTGACATCTTCTGCCCGTCGACCACCAGATGGGCGCAATGCAGCCAGTAATTCACGAATTTGCAGCCGTTGGCGGCCTCGCTCTGGGCGATCTCATCCTCATGATGGGGGAACATATTGTCGATGCCGCCGCAGTGCATATCGAAGGTCGCACCGAGGTACTTGCTGCTCATGGCCGAGCATTCCAGATGCCAGCCCGGACGTCCCCGCCCCCAGGGGCTGTCCCAGTATACCTCGCCATCGGCTTCGTCCCAGGCTTTCCATAATGCGAAGTCCGCGGCGGAGTCCTTGGCGTACTCGTCGAGCTTGACCCGGACTCCGGAGCGCATCTGCTCCCGGTCGATATTGACCAGCTGGCCGTACTGCGGCCATTTGGCGATGGAGAAATAGACCGAGCGGTCTTCTGCCTGGTAGGCGATGCCGCGGTCGAACAGCACCTTGACAATCTCGATCATTTCGCTGATATGCTCGGTGGCGGCCGGGTAGACATCGGCGGGCAGCAGGCGGAGCACGGCGATGTCAGCAAAGAATGCCTGCTTGAATTTTGCCGTGAAGTCGTTCAGTTTCAGGCCGGCAGCCTGTGATCCCCGGATGGTCTTGTCATCGACGTCGGTCAGATTCATCACGTGCTTGCTCTCGTATCCCAGGAACTGTAAGGTACGCTTCAGGATATCCTCGAAGGCGTAGCAGCGGAAATTGCCGATATGCGCGTAGTTGTATACCGTGGGGCCGCAGGTGTACAAGCCGACTTTGCCGGGGACGATGGGCTGGAAGGGCTCCAGGCGGTGACTGAGGGTGTTGTAAAATTTCAGGGTCATGGATGTTCCTTATCGGTGGCTCGGGCCAGTTGCGAAACGATACTCAACTCAGAACGGTATCACTTCGTCATCCTGGCAGGGGGAGTATGGGAAGCCGTCTTCGGCAATTTCCAGCTGTGGCTGCTGCAGCATGCCGCAGGGCACCAGCTGGCGGCGTTCCGATTCGGTCTCCAGGAATTGTCCCGGTCCGACCCAGCGGCACCAGGGTTTTTCGGTGTAGAAGGGTCCGTGGGAATTCCGGCGACTGCCGAGAATTTCTATTCCCAGGCGGTTGCGTCCGGGCTGCAGCTTCTCGGTGAGATCGAAGGTGTACGGCTCCCAGGCTCGGATGCCGACCGGCTGATCGTTGAGATAGACTTTCACCGCGGTGCCCCGGTAGTCCGGCAGAGACAGACGCAGATGCTGACCGATGGACAACTGCGGCGCCAGAAACTCCCGCTCGTACAGTATAT
>JAAYYJ010000215.1 GCA_012515455.1 Oligosphaeraceae bacterium | reverse complement strand
TTATTTCAGGCGATAGGCCAGGCCGACGTCGCCGTGGCGCAGCAGCAGCATGCCGTTGGCGATGATGGGATGGCACCAGTGCTGCTGCTGGCCGTCCCGGATCGGGAAACGCGACACTTCCTGGAAGCCCGCAGGGTCGGGTTTGGCCAGAATCATATTGCCCCGGTCGGCATCATACACGTAGAGCATGCCGTCGGCGCTGATGACCTGCCCCAGGCCGACCTGGGGCACTTTGGCGGAGAAGAGAGTCTTGCCGGTGGCCGCCTCCAGGCAGGTCCATTTGCGGGTGGGGTGCGCGGTGGCGAAAATCCAATCCTGGTACCAGACGAAGCCGTGGTGCTGTGAGCTCAGGTCGAGATTGGTCCAGAGCACCTCGACCGCGCTGGCGTTCTGATTGAGCTGGAACAGCATGGCCCCGTGGTGGTAGCCGTTGGACAAGAACAGCCGCCCGTCCCGATAGAGCAGGGAGTTGGCGATAATGTCGTAGCGCTTGATCTTCCGCCCCGCATCGAGGATTTGGGCAAACTGGCAGGTCCAGGCGAAGCTGCCGTCAGCGGGATTCACCCCGAACACATAATTGGTGGTCGCGCCGACGATTTGCCGGATGCCGTGATGGCGGATGGCAGTCGGGCTGACGTAGCTGGTCTTGTCGCCCAGGCTTTTGCTCTGCCACAGGGTCTTGCCGTCCCGCCGGTCCAGCGCCACCATGGTGGTAATTTTGCCGCCGGGGGTGAAATATACTGCCCGGTCATCGACCAGCAGGGATTCTGCGATGCCCCAGCCACCGGGGGCGCCTTGAAAACTCTTCATGGCGTCGATTTTCCAGTGCAGCTGCCCGGTATCAGCGGACAACTTCGCCACCTCGCCGCTGCCGCTGCAGACGAAGATATCCCCGGCGCTGCAGCTGGGGGTGCTTCTGGAGACCGGGTATTGCCCGCGCCAGGGCTGGCCGAACGGGGTCTGCCAGAGGAGCTTCCCGTCTGCGGCATCCAGGCAGCTGAGGATTTCGTTTTTTTTGCCCTCGGCCTCCTGCACACCGGTAAAATATACCTTGCCCGCAACCAGAATCGGGGAAGAATAACCCTCGCCGAGGCCAGCAGTCTTCCAGACTGCGGCCGGCCCGCCGGCCGGCCAGTTCGACAGCAGACCTTTTTCCGGATATTCGCCGCGATGTCCTTCCCCGCGCCACTGCGAGACCTCCGCTCCGCTGGACTGCAGGGCGGCGAACAGCAGCAGGAACAAACCTGAGAGCAAACCGCGCAGGGTATTCTCAACTCGGGTGGCGATAGGCTGGTACTGATGGTGCATCGGGTCCTTCCTGGTCAGTTTGGCGAGAGCAAGACAATACGGCAGTGACTCCGGGGCGGTATGGATGCCGCGCCGTTCTCCTGGGTTCAGACCGCCGGCCGGGGCAGATGTTCCCGCCCCGCAGGATTTCAGATGAACAAGGTGCTGTTGCTGTTACGAGCCATTTCCACAAAGCTGGCCACGCCAACCACGTCATCGATTTCAATCAGCTCCTCGCGGGTTATTCCCATGACTCCCATGGCCATTTCACAGGCGACGAATTTCACCCCCAGCTCTCTGGCCTGCCGCAGCAGCTCCGGCAGGGTGGTAACATTGTCCCGGGCCATGACTTGCTTCATCATCAGGGTGCCCATGCCGCCCATATTCATTTTGGACAGCGTGAGCTTCTCCGCACCTTTCGGCAGCATCCAGCCGAACATCCGGGAAAGCAAGCTCTTCCGCACCGCAGGAGCGGGATTTTTGCGCAGCACGCTCAAGCCCCAGAAGGTAAAGAAGATGCCGACCTTCTGCCCCGCCGCCGCCATACCGCAGGCGATGATCAGCGCCGCCATCGCCTTGTCCAAATCGTTGCTGAACAGAACCATGGCGGCCCCGGAACGGGCCGGTGCTCCGGAACAGGCCGGCGCGGCTTCGGACCCTGCAGTTGCGGCTTCGCCCCCGGCCGGCTGTTTGCGCACCACGGCCTGGAAATATTCCTCTTTGCGGGCGGAGCTCAGCACCGTATTGCCGCTCGACTTGCTCCAGCTCTCCAGGTCCGGCTCAAACGACAACGGCGCGAGCAGTTCCAGACTATCACCGCTCTGCAGTTTTTCCATCTCCTGTTTCAGGCGTACGACCGGCCCGGGGCAGGCCAGAGCCCGCACATCCAGGGTCCGCACCGGCGCTGCGGCAGTGGCGGTGGTTTCTGCGGCGGGAGCCGCTGGTGGCGCCTTCGGTCCTGCCGGCGTCTCGGCCAGCGCTTTAGCGGCTGACGACAGGACCGGCTGCTGCTGCATCTTCCAGGTCAGATAGCCGCCGGAGACCGTGGCGACCTGCAAGCCCTGCTGCTTCAGGATGCGCTCGGCGATATAGGACCGCAATCCGGACTGGCAGAAGACCAGAATCCGGCGGTTCTGGGGCAGTTCGGCCCAGCGGCTGCGCAATTCGCTCAAGGGGATATTAACCGCCCCGGGCACCGAACCGAGCTCATGCTCGTCTTTTTCCCGGGCGTCGAGCAGCACAGCGCCTTCCGGCAGGTGCTCGAAATGCACCACCTCGCTCAGGCCACTGAGTACATTCTCCGCAATCATGCCGGCAAAATTGACCGGGTCTTTGGCGGAAGAGTACGGCGGTGCGTAAGCCAGTTCCAAGGCCGCCAGGTCCTGCGCTTTCATCCCCTGGCACATCGCGGTGGAAATCACGTCAATCCGTTTATCCACGCCCTTGCGGCCGACGATCTGGGCCCCGAGCAGCGTTCCGTCCGGGGTGAAAATCACCTTGATATGCAGTGGCGCACTGCCGGGGTAGTATGACGCATGCGAACTCGGATGCAGATAGACCTTATGGTACTGGTCGATCTTCCCTTTCAGGAGACGCTCGCTGTAGCCGGTGCTGGCGGCAGTCAAGCTGCCGACCTTGATAATCGAGGTCCCCAGGGTGCCGCGATATTTGCGGTCGCGGCCGCAGATGTTGTCGGCTGCCAGGCGAGCCTGGCGGTTGGCCGGGCCGGCCAGGGGAATCGCGGTCTGACCCTGAAAAATCGGGTCCTTGACCTCGATGACATCGCCGATGGCGTAGATATCCGGGTCGCTGCTGCACAATTCCTGGTCGGTGATGATATGGCCCTGGCGGCCCAAGTCCAGTCCGGCGGCGCGGGCGAGTTCGGAATTCGGCTTCACGCCCACGCAGAGCACCGCGAATTCAGTCTGCAGGCGCCTGCCGTCGGCCAGAATCGCTTCCAGGCCCGCGGCGCTGCGGTTGATGCCGGTCAGTTCCGCCTTGAGTTCCACTCCGATGCCCTGGCGGCGCAGTTCCTCGACCAGCAGGTTGCTCATTTCCTGATCCAGGGTCGGCAGCAGATGGGTACTGCGCTGCAGCAATGTCACCTCGCAACCGCGTTCGCGCAGGTTCTCCACCAGTTCGACCCCGACATAACCGCCGCCTGCCACCAGGACCCGGCGCGGTTTTTCCGCCAATGCGGCATCGAGTTTGTCGAGGTCCTCCAGAGTCCAGAGCCGGAACACCCCCGGGAGAGCATTGCCGGGCAGCGGGTCGGCGCTGGGCAGGGAACCGGTTGACAAGATCAGTTTGTCATAGGTCTCGACCGTCTCGCGGCCGGAATTCAGGTCCCGCAGCAGGACTGATTTTGCGGTCCGGTCGATGGCGACTGCTTCACAGCGGACCCGGGTATCGACGTTGAAGCGGGCGCGGAATTTCTCCGGCGTCATGATCAGCAAGTCACTGCGGTCCTTGATCACCCGGCCCAGAAAATAGGGCAGACCGCAGTTGGCATAGGAGATTTCCGCACCGCGCTCGACCAGCACAATCTCCATCTTTTCGTCCAGCCGGCGCAAACGCGCGGCTGCGCCGGCGCCGCCGGCAATCCCGCCGATAATGACTACTTTCATAATCGCTCCTCTGTTGTAAACACTGCAGTGCTGATAATCTTGGCCAGGTGGGGGAAAAAACCGGTGCAACATGGTCTGCACCGGCTCTGCAGTCCGGATGCCGCAGAGCACGGAAACCGGGATCAATACCATGGTCAACTCAAATACTATACAGCCTGAAATACAACTGAACAACCGCAGGACAGGACTGGGATGGCGTAATCTGCCTGACCCCATAATATATCCGGGAAACAGGTTTCACCTGCGCTCCCAGTCATCACCACGCAGCAGGCGCCGGAGGCGCCTTACGATGCTTAACCAGTCTTCAGGCTGGGGTACGGGCTTTTCCCCCCGAGCAATGCCTCGGAGAGGCATTACAGTGTTCCCGCACTCCCGGCCGTACCTCTGCTATTCTCCTTCCGCGGGCGCGGTTTATTTTCTCTGGAACAGGAACAGCTCCC
>JAAYYJ010000023.1 GCA_012515455.1 Oligosphaeraceae bacterium | reverse complement strand
GATTGGGGGGACCCCCAACCCTATTTTGACGCGCGCGCGAGCGGGCGCCGGGGGCAGAGCGTTGCAGCCGTGCCATCACTGATTAAAAAGGGTTAAAGTGTGCGAAGAATGGGGCGGGCAAACGAGCATTGCAGCAGTGCCATCACTGATTAAAAAGGGTTAAAGTGTGCGAAGATTAGGGCGGGCAAACGAGCATTGCAGCCGTGCCATCACTGATTAAAAAGGGTTAAGGTGTGCGAAGAATGGGGCGGGAAAACGAGCATTGCAGCAGTGCCATCACTGATTAAAAAGGGTTAAAGTGTGCGAAGAATGGTGCAGAAAAACGAGCATGGCCATAGTGGTTGGGTTAGTCCAAGCACTAGGCAGTGCTCCTGCAGAGCGTGGCGTTGCCAGCGCCAGAGCGGTTAGGCGTCAATTGCACGCCTTGACTTCATACGGAAGCCGGACATTGCTCATCACCAGATTTCGCACTGTAACAAAACAGGCAATCCCCCTCCCGGCGGACGAGGATTGCCTGTTGCTTTCTGAGGCAGGGGTGTTACAGCCCGAAAAACTTCCGCACGTTATTGCAGACGCCTTCGGCAGTGAAGCCGTATTCCCGGGCCAGAACTTGGTACGGTCCGGAGGCACCGAAGTGGTCAATGCCCAGAATCAGCCCCTGGCTGCCAACGTAGCGCTCCCAGCCGAACCCGCTGCCGGCCTCCACCACCGCCCGGCGGCTGCAGCTGGCGGGCAGCACGCTCTCGCGGTACTCGGCGGGCTGCTTCTCAAACAGCTCCCAGCTGGGCATGGATACTACCCGGACTTTGTGTCCCTGCTGGCGCAAAAGCTCCGCCGCGCCCATGGCGCAGGACAGCTCTGAACCGCTGCCCATCAGCAGCAGCTCGAAGTCCGCATCGCTGGAAATCACATATGCGCCCCGGTGCAGGGCAATCCGGGGGACGACGTCAGCCGGCAGATTCGGGACATTCTGGCGGGTCAGACAGAGAATGACCGGGCCACCGGCCTGCAGGGCCGCAGCCCAGGCGTGTGCCGTCTCATAGGACTCCGCCGGGCGAATCACGGTCAGCCCGGGGATAGCCCGGAACATCGCCAGCTGCTCAATGGGCTGGTGGGTGGGACCATCCTCACCGACAAAAATGGAGTCGTGCGTGAAGACAAAAATTTCATGCAGGTTCTGGATGGCTGCCAGTCTCAAGGCCGGCTTCATGTAGTCAGCGAAGACCATGAATGTGGAGGAGAAGGGAATGGCTGTGCCGGACAACGCCAGGCCGTTGCTGGCCAGGCCCATGCCGAGCTCCCGGATACCGTAGTGGATATTGCGTCCGCTGCGATTTGCCGGTGTGAAGTCCCCCAGTCCCTTCAGGTAGGTCTTGGTGCTGGGATTCAAATCCGCGGAACCGCCCACCAGCGCCGGCACTGCCGCCGCGGCCACTTGCATGATCTCGCCGCCGGAATTGCGGGTCGCAGTCTCCTTGGCAGGAACTGCTTTCAGGAGTCGGGCCAGGATATCCGAGGGGACGCTGCGCTGCAGCAGTGCCGCCAGCGTCGACTGCAGTTCTGCGCTGGAAGAGGCCTTGAAGGCGGTGAATTTCTCATTCCAGAGCGCCGCTTCGGCTTTCTTGGCCGCGATCAGTTCGCCGCAGAGGTTGCGGACCTCCGGG
>JAAYYJ010000214.1 GCA_012515455.1 Oligosphaeraceae bacterium | reverse complement strand
GTATCGCGTCCCGGACTCGAACATCGCCCGTCCCTCCTATATCAGCGGCTACCGGAATGTCTTCTGGTTCCCGGACCGGAACTTCTTTAAAAACAGCCGCCCTGATCTCTGGTACACGGAATGGTAAAATTCCCCGTAAACCAGCCGCAGTGACGCGCAGTTTTCCCTCCGGGCATTTGCAAGCCGGGGATGCAAAACTATATTTAGGATTTGTCCGCACGGTGGAGAAAAGGGTGATTATACTGTCGTTCCCTTATCGTCCCGGTACCCGCAACACCGTCCCCACGACCAGTGCATATTCAGCATTCGCGCACTCATAATAGCCACCAACCAGGAGAAGAAGCATGTCAGTTGAGCAAAAAGTCAGAGTCGGTTTCTTTGCTGCCGGCAGCATCGTGATTTACCGCCATGCGCTGGAGCTGTCCCAGAATCCGGATGTCGAGCTGGTAATGGTCTATGACCCCATCCGGGAACGGGCGGAGAGCCTGGCCGGACAATACGGCATGAAGGTGGCGGCCTCGGAAAAAGCCCTGCTGAGCAATAAGAATATCGATGCGGTGGTGGTCGCGACCCCGAACAGCGAGCACGCCCGCCTGACCATTGCCGCCCTGAAGGCCGGCAAGCACGTGCTCTGTGAAAAACCCATGGCCACCACCCTCGAGGATGCGGCGGCGATGATTGCTGCTGCCAAGGCCAGCAAGAAAAAACTGATGATCGGCCACAACCAGTGCCTGATGGCCCCGCACCTCAAGGCCAAGGCGCTGCTCAAGGAGGGCGTAATCGGCGATATACTGACCTTCCGCTCATCTTTCGGACACGGCGGCCCGGAGACCTGGTCGCAGGACAACGGCCCCCATACCTGGTTCTTCAAGAAAGAAAAAGCCTACGTCGGCAGCATGGGTGACCTTGGCGTGCACAAGGCTTATCTCCTGCCCTGGCTGCTGGGGTCGGATTTTGTGGAAGCCGGTGCCTTCGTGGATACCAAAGTCAAGCGTGACGAAAACAACCAACTGATCAGCGTCGACGACAATGCGGTCTGCATCCTAAAGATGGCCAACGGCGTCATGGGCCAGCTCACCGCCAGCTGGACCTACGGTGCCCGGGAAGACAACGTGGCCATCATCTACGGCAGCAAAGGGCAGATGATCCTCGGTGCAGACCCGAATTACCAAGTCGAGGTGATGTTCAACAACGGCGAGGTGGCCAGATACAAAGTCGGTGCGGTGGCCACCAATACCTGCCAGGTCAAAAGCGGCATCCCGGACCTGTTCATTGACTGCATCCTGGATGACCTGGAACCGCCATTCGATGGTCTAAAGGGCTACAAGGCCCTGGCCACCGTGGTCGCCTGCATGGAAAGCGCCGCCAGCAAAAAAATCTGCGCGGTGCAGAATACGCCGCCCAAAACCAAGAAGGCCTGAGAGCCCCCACTACGGAGTTGTATATTATGTCTTTTCTGGATGATTCTTATCTGCTTACTTCCGCCCCGGCCCGGGAGATTTACAGCCGTCTCAGCACCCTGCCGATTATTGATGCCCACAACCACTGCGATGTCAAAGCCCTGAGCGAGGACCGCAATTTCGCCGATATCTGGGAAGCCGAAGCCGCCACCGACCACTACGTCTGGGAGTGCATGCGCAAATGCAATG
>JAAYYJ010000213.1 GCA_012515455.1 Oligosphaeraceae bacterium | reverse complement strand
TGGCCGGTTCGCTGGCGGTTCGGCAGCAATATCTGCCGGGGCTGGCGGTCGGTGATCAGGATTGTATCGCCCAGTGGCAGCCGGTTCTGGGAGCGGACGACAAAAAAAGGATTGCCGGCCTGGCTGGGCAAATGCCGCCGGTGGTCCGGGCAATTACCGGGCAGGCAGCATCCGCACCGCCGGAGCAGGCAGCGGAAACGGCGCTCAAAACCTTTCTGACTCAGATGCTGGATTCACTGGTACGCAGCGGTTCGGAGATGGATGCGATAACCGATATAAGGTATATCCGGAAACGGCGGAACTTTGCCAGCGTCCATGATGCCTGGTTATATGCCTTGCGCTCTAAAGATGGCCGCATGGAATATGACCGGGACAAGGTATTGCAGTTGGCCGAACAAATCCGCCAGTGGCGCCGGCCCATCACGGTTTCCGAAGCAGCGCCGGTCCGCCTGTGTTTTCGTCTGGAAGAACCAGGCGCTGCGGAAAGCGAGGGGCAGGAGTCGGCCGCGGAAAAATGGCAGGTCCGTTACCTGGCTCAGCCGCATGCCGATCCGAGTCTGTTGATTCCGCTGTCCCAGGTCTGGAAGGCTAAAGGAAAACATGCCGCGGTATGGAAACATTGGGCGGCTGATCTGCCGGAATATATGCTGTCTTGTCTGGGCCAGGCCGCTGGTATCTGCCCCCATATTGCCGCCAGCCTCCGCTCGTCCCAGCCGGCCGGTTATGGTTTGGATACCGTCCAGGCCTATCAATTTCTGACGGAGAGGGCGGTCCTGCTGGAGCAGGCCGGTTTCGGAGTGATGCTGCCGGCCTGGTGGACGGGCAAAGGAACCAAGACGCGGCTGTCGGCCCGGGCCGCGGTCAACAGCCCGAAGATGCAGGGGAGTAGCGGCTTGTCGCTGAACGAGATCGTGCAATTCCACTGGGAAATAGCCCTTGGGGAGGAGACCCTGAGTCTGGCGGAATTGCAGACGTTGGCGCGATTGAAGGCGCCTCTGGTGCGGGTTCGCGGCCAGTGGGTGCAGTTGAACGCCCGGGAAATCCAGGAAGCGATCCAACTATGGAAAAAGAAAGGCTCTCAGCAGGCCACCGCCCAGGAAATTATCCGAATGTCGCTGGGAGCCGGCCAGCCGCTGAGCGGATTTTCGTTTGAGGGAGTAAAGGCGACCGGGTGGATCGACGAGCTGCTGCGAAAATTGCAAAACGGCGGTTCGCTGGAACCGGTGGGAGTTTCGCAGACCTTTGGCGGAACCCTGCGGCCCTATCAGGAACGGGGCTATGCCTGGCTGGCCTTTTTACGGCGCTGGGGTCTGGGGGCCTGTCTGGCGGATGATATGGGTTTGGGCAAGACGATTCAGACGCTGGCGCTGATTCAGCGGGATTGGCATTCCAATGGAAAACGGCCGGTGCTGCTGGTTTGCCCAACTTCGGTGGTGAATAACTGGCAGAAGGAGGCGGCCCGCTTCACCCCGGATTTGCCGGTCCTGATCCATCACGGCTCTGACCGGCGCAAGGGGGCTGCTTTTGCCAGGCTGGCCAAAAAGCAGGCGATGGTCATCTCCAGCTATGCCCTGCTGCAGCGGGATATCGAATTTTTACAAAAGGTGCCCTGGGCCGGTGTGGTGCTGGATGAGGCGCAGAACATCAAGAATTCCGAAACCAAGCAATCCAGGGCGGCCCGGTCGCTCCAGGTGGATTATCGCATC
>JAAYYJ010000212.1 GCA_012515455.1 Oligosphaeraceae bacterium | reverse complement strand
GTGATCATGGTCGCACCCAAGGGCCCCGGCCACACCGTGCGCAGTGAATACGAGGAAGGTAAGGGCGTGCCCTGCCTGGTGGCAGTGCAACAGGATGCCAGCGGCAAGGCCATGGAGACCGCCCTGGCCTACGCGGCCGGCATCGGCGGTGCCCGGGCCGGGGTGCTGCAGACCACCTTCAAGGAAGAGACCGAGACCGACCTCTTCGGCGAACAGGCAGTGCTCTGCGGCGGCGTGACGGCACTGATGAAAGCCGGATTCGACACCCTGGTGGAAGCCGGGTACCAGCCCGGGAGCGCCTATTTCGAATGCCTGCATGAGATGAAGCTGATCATTGACCTAGTGGTGCAGGGCGGCATCTCCTTCATGCGCTACTCGGTCAGCGACACCGCCGAATACGGCGATTACTCGGTCGGTAAACGCATCGTCAGCGACGCGGTCCGGGCGGAAATGCGCAAAGTCCTCACTGAGATTCAAGACGGTACCTTCGCCCGCAACTGGATTCTGGAGAATCAGGCCAACCGCCCGCATTTCAACGCCATGCGACGGATGGAAAAAGAGCACCTGATCGAGAAGACCGGCGATGAACTGCGCGCCAAGATGTCCTGGAAGAAAAAGGAATACAAGGAATAGTCACCCCGTGGCCCCGCCTGCGGTCCAGCAGACCCGGGCGGGGCGGAACGAATCCCCCTTGAGGAACAAGTCATGAATTCAGATAACGTTAAGACAGGCGTCGAACGCGCGCCGCACCGCGCCCTGATGAAGGCCATGGGCATGACCCAGCGGGAGATCGACCGGCCTTTGATCGGCATAGTCAATTCCTTCAATGAAATCGTCCCCGGACACGCCCACCTGCAGGTGATCGCCCAGGCGGTCAAAAGCGGCGTGCTCAGTGCCGGCGGCACGCCGATGGAATTCAACACCATCGGCGTCTGTGACGGCATCGCCATGGGTCACAACGGCATGAAATATTCCCTCTGCACCCGCGAACTGATCGCCGACAGCGTGGAATGCATGGTCCGCGCACACCGTTTTGACGGCCTGGTCTTCATCCCCAACTGCGACAAAATCGTCCCCGGGATGATGATGGCCGCCGCACGGCTGAACCTGCCGGCCATTTTTGTCAGCGGCGGCGCGATGCTGTCGATTGAGGGTGATGAAGCCGGTCGTTATCTGGATTTGAACAGCGTATTTGAGGGCGTGGGCGCTTGCAAGGCCGGTAAGATGAGCGAAGACCAGCTGCAGAGTCTGGAAGAAAACGCCTGCCCCACCTGCGGCTCCTGTTCCGGCATGTTCACCGCCAATTCCATGAACTGCCTGACCGAGGCCATCGGGCTGGGGCTGGGCGGAAACGGCTCTATCCCGGCAGTGTATGCTGCCCGGACCCGTTTGGCCAAAGAAGCTGGCACGAAAATCATCGAACTGGTGCAGCGTGATCTGAAAGTCCTGGACATTTTGACTCCGGCCGCGGTCCGCAATGCCCTGGCGGTGGATATGGCTCTGGGCTGTTCCACCAATACTGTGCTGCATCTGGCCGCCATCGCCAACGAAGCGAACATACCATTTTCCCTGCAACTGGTCAATGAAGTCAGCGCCAAAGTGCCGAACCTCTGCCGCCTGGCACCGGCCGGCCCACACCACATGCAGGATTTGTACGCCGACGGCGGAGTCTACGCCGTAATGAAGGAACTTACCAAGCTCGGTCTGCTGGATACCTCACTGATCACCGCCACCGGCAAAACCGTGGGCGAGAACCTGGCCGGAGCCGGACGCAAAGGCCGCGGGGTGATCGCCGCGGTGGAGCAGCCCCGCTCTGCCACCGGCGGCCTGGCCGCGCTGTTCGGCAATCTGGCCCCCAACGGCGCCATCGTCAAGAAGAGCGCCGTGGCCCCCAATATGCTGCAGTACGAGGGTACCGCCCGCGTCTTTGACAGCGAAGAGGACGCCATTGCCGCCATCTACCAGCAGCAGATCAAGGCCGGCGACGTGGTGGTCATCCGCTACGAGGGACCGCGCGGCGGCCCCGGCATGCGCGAGATGCTGGGCCCGACCTCGGCCATCGCCGGGATGGGCCTGGACAGCGCGGTCGCATTGCTGACCGACGGGCGCTTCTCCGGCGCCACCCGCGGGGCAGCCATCGGGCATATCTCGCCGGAGGCGCAAGCCGGCGGGCCCATCGCCTATCTTCAGGATGGCGACCGCATCGCCATCGATATCAGCAAAGGCACGCTCAATGCGCTGCTGTCAGAAGACGAATGGACCAGGCGGCGGCAGAGCATGACGCTGCGCCAGCAGCAGGGCCTGAGCGGATATCTGAAGCGCTACGCGCAATCCGTGACCTCAGCCGACCGCGGCGCCGCTTTCCAGGACTGACCCCAATCACCATAACCTTAATCCCCACTTCGGAGCTAGGCATCATGAGAACCATTAAGATATTTGACACCACCTTGCGGGACGGGGAGCAGGCCCCCAGCTGCAGTATGCATCTGAATGAGAAAATAGAGATCGCTCTGGCACTGGAACGGCTGCGGGTTGACGTCATCGAGGCTGGCTTTGCCATCGCCTCCAAAGGTGATTTCGAATCCATCCAGAAGATCTGCGAAGTCGTCAGGAACAGCACGGTCTGCAGCTTGGCCCGGGCGGTGCCCAAGGACATCGATGCAGCCTATGAGGCCTTGCGCGGGGCCAAGAATGCCCGCATCCATACCTTCCTGGCCACCTCCCCCATCCACATGCAGTACAAGCTGAAGATGGCTCCGGAGAAGGTGCTCAGCACCATCGCCGAAATGGTCCGCTACGCCCGGAATTATCTGCCCGAGGTGGAATTCTCGGCTGAAGATGCCATGCGCAGCGAGAAGGAGTTCCTGGCCCGGGCTTTGGAGACCGCGATTGCCGCCGGGGCCACGGTGGTGAATGTCCCCGATACGGTCGGCTACACCACGCCAACCGAGATGATGGAGATGCTGAAGTATCTGCAGAACAACGTCCGGGGCATTGAGAATGTGACCATCTCGGTGCATTGTCACAACGACCTGGGCCTGGGGGTGGCGAACTCACTGGCTGCGGTTCTGGCCGGGGCCGGGCAGGTCGAATGCACCGTCAACGGCCTGGGTGAACGGGCCGGCAATGCCGCGCTGGAAGAAGTGGTGATGGGACTGTGCACCCGCCGGAACTACTACGACTGCGAAACCAACATCGACACCACCCAGATCTACCGGACCAGCCGCCTGGTGTACAATCTGCTGGGACTGACCACACCCATCAACAAGGCCATCGTCGGCACCAATGCCTTCGCCCACGAAGCCGGCATCCACCAGCACGGCGTGCTGGCCAACCGCGAGACCTACGAAATCATGACGCCGCAGTCCATCGGACTGCTGAACAATGCGATGGTCTTCGGCAAGCACAGCGGACGGCATGCCGTGGAAAAACGCCTGACTGAACTGGGCTACCAGCTGAGTAAAGAGGCAGTCGACGAGCTGTTCGATCGCTTCAAAGAGCTGGCAGACAAGAAAAAAGTGATCACCGACCAGGACCTCGAGGCCCTGGCTGGGCGCAAGATCGTGGAGGAGCCCGGCACCTTCAAGCTCGACCGCTTCACGGTCAACTGCGGCAATTACGTCACCTCCAGTGCGGTGGTACGGTTGCAAAATCAGGACAACATGCTCGAGGAGGTAGCGATAGGTGATGGTCCTGTGGACGCCGCCTACAAGGCTATTGACAAGATGATTCCGGCACCGCCCCACATCCTGGAGGACTACTCGATCTTCTCAGTCACCGAAGGCAATGACGCCTTGGGAGAAGTGATAGTAAAAATCAAGTGCGGGGACAAGAATGTCATCGGACGCGGGCTGTCGACGGACGTCATCGAGGCCAGCATCATGGCATACATCAATGGTTTGAATCGTCTCCTATGAGGACGTTATGAAAAAAATACACATACTGGACAGCACTCTGCGCGATGGTGCCCAGAGCGAGGGGATATCGTTTTCCGTCTCTGACAAACTGCATATCATCCAGGCCCTGGATGATATCGGGGTCAGCTACATCGAAGCGGGCAATCCCGGTTCCAACCCGAAAGACATCGAGTTCTTCAACCGTGCGGCTGAGATCAAGCTGCGCCATGCCAAGCTCTGCGCCTTCGGCAGCACCCGGCGCAAGAATCTCAAGGTCGAGGAGGACGACAACGTGCTCTCCTTGCTGAAGGCCCGCACCGACGTGGTGGTCATCTTCGGCAAATCCTGGGACCTGCATATCCGGGAAATCCTACGCACCAGCGAGGAGAACAACCTGGAACTGGTCTACGACACGGTAAATTTCTTCAAGCGCCAGGGCAAGGAACTGATCTTCGATGCGGAGCATTTCTACGATGGCTTCAAGGCCAACCGCGACTGCGCCATCAATGTCCTGAAGGCTGCGGCTGCCGCCGGGGCGGACTCGCTCTGCCTCTGCGACACCAACGGCGGCTGCACCCCGGGGGAGCTCCAGAACATCACCCGGGAAATCGCCAGCCTGTTCCCCGGCCAGCAGCTCGGCATCCACTGCCATAACGACATGGGTTGCGCAGTGGCCAATTCCATGCTGGCGGTCGATATGGGCGCCACCCAGGTCCAGGGCACCTTTATCGGCATCGGCGAGCGCTGCGGCAACGCGGACCTCAGTGTGATCATCCCCAATCTGCAGTTGAAACAAGGCTACGAGTGCATCAGCAGCAACCTGGAGAACCTCTCCGAGGCCGTCTTTGCCATCTCGGAAATCTGCAATATGACGGTGCCCCTGAACAAACCCTATGTGGGGCTGAGCGCCTTCGCCCACAAAGGGGGAATGCATATCGACGGGGTCAGCAAGTGCACCCGGTCGTTCGAGCATGTGGTCCCCGAATCCGTGGGCAACAAACGCCGTTTCCTGATGAGCGAGGTCTCGGGCCGGACCACAGTCCTGGCCAAGCTGGGCCGGATCGCACCGGAACTGACCAAGGATTCTCCGGAGACCGCAGCCATCGTGCAGCGCTTGAAAGAGCTCGAGCACGAGGGCTATCAATTCGAGTCTGCCGATGCCAGCTTCGAACTGATGGTACTCAATGTCCTGCAGCGCTACAGCCCCCATTTCAAGCTGCAGATGTACAAGACCAGCGGAGAGTACCCCAGCCCCGACGGTGAAATGAGCGCCTACGCCATGCTGAAAATCCAGGTCGGCGGCAAGACCGAGACGGCGGCATCCATGGGGAACGGCCCGGTGAATGCACTGGACCTGGCTTTGCGCAAGGCCTTGACGGTGTTCTACCCTGAGGTCAGCCAGGTCCACCTGATTGACTACAAAGTCCGGGTACTCACGGCCGAGCAGGCCACCGCGGCCAAGGTGCGGGTGCTGATGGAAAGCACCAACGGCGAAGAGGTCTGGACCACGGTCGGGGTATCCACCGACATCATCCAGGCCAGCTGGCTTGCACTGGTGGATTCCATAGAGTATATTCTCAAATAATACCCGCGTCGTCCCGCCCGGGCCCAGACCTGACGTCCGGCTCCGGGCCCATAGCTGATATTTACTGCCAAACAAATACTTGTCAACGGAGTCAAGACAATGCAAATGACGATGAGTCAGAAGATTTTAGCCGCTCACGCCGGCCGAGAATCGGTTAGTCCCGGCGAATTGGTGATGGCCAACCTGGACCTGGTGCTGGCCAACGATATCACCGCCCCGGTCGCCATCAATGAATACCGCAAGGCCGGCGCCTCCTGCGTGTTCGACTGCCATAAAATCGCCCTGGTGATGGACCATTTCACCCCCAACAAGGATATCAAGGCCGCCGAGCAGACCAAAAAGGTGCGCGAATTCGCGGCCGAGAAGAAGATTGAGAATTTCTTCGATGTCGGCAGCATGGGCATTGAGCACGCGCTGTTGCCGGAGCGCGGCCTGGTCGTCGCGGGTGATTTGGTGATCGGTGCGGACAGCCACACCTGCACCTACGGTGCCCTGGGAGCATTCTCGACCGGCGTCGGTTCCACCGACATGGCGGTCGGCATGGCCTATGGCAAGGCCTGGTTCAAGGTCCCGCGGGCGATGAAATTCAATTTGCGCGGTTCCTTGCCGCAGTGGGTCAGCGGCAAGGATGTAATTCTGCACATCATCGGCCAGATCGGTGTCGATGGCGCGCTGTACAAGTCGATGGAATTCACCGGTCCGGGCGTATCTTCTCTCAGCCTGGACGACCGTCTCTGCATCTGCAATATGGCCATCGAGGCCGGGGCCAAGAACGGCATCTTCCCGGTGGATGAGCAGACCCGCAAGTATATGGCCGAGCATTCCCGGAAGACACCGGTGGAATTCACCGCCGACCCGGATGCCGAATATGACCAGGTGCTGGATATCGACCTGAGCAACCTGCGTTCCACGGTCGCCTTCCCGCACTTGCCCTCGAACACCCGCACCTTTGCCGATATGCCGGTGGTGCCCATCGACCAGGTCGTAATCGGCTCCTGCACCAATGGCCGACTCTCCGACCTG
>JAAYYJ010000211.1 GCA_012515455.1 Oligosphaeraceae bacterium | reverse complement strand
CGACGCTCAAAAAAATCCTCTCCTACTGGGAGAACTGGCGCAATGCGGACGGCCTGCTGGAGGACCTCCACACCGTCTGGGTCGATTGGGGCATCCATATGTATTCCTATGCCCCGGTTGACAACCAACGCTGTGCGGGTATCCTCACGGCCATAAACGCATACTACCTCGGCGCATTGCGCATGATTGCCGAACTGGCAGCCGAAACCTCCGACCGGGAGTACGCCGGGAAGTGTTCCGGCTGGGCGGAACAGACCGCCGGGGCAATGCGGGACCTGCTCTTCGACCAACAGCGAAATCTCTTCCGGGATGGCCAGAATAATTCCGCCGAAGGAAATTATTCTCAGCAGGCCAATGCCGTCGCGGCCCTTTACGGGGTGTTCCCACCGGCAAAATGCCGGGAAATCCTGCAGCGCGCCTTCGGACCAGCGGAGGACCGGCAGGACATCATCCAGGCCAGCCCGCATTTCGCCTTGCTGACCGGCGAGGCGCTGTTTGAGTCCGGACTCGATTCCCTGGCCTGGGAATGGCTTCGCCGGCATGAAACGATGCTGAGCGCAAATGCCGACACCATCTGGGAGGCCTGGTCACCGCAAGTATGTCATTGCCAGGGCCCCGGAGCGGCTATCGCCTACCACCTGGGACGCTATCATGCAGGAGTATACCCCGCCCGGCCAGGATTCGCCACTATTGGCATCCATCCGCATAGCTGCGGACAACAAAGGCTCAAGGCCGTGCTGAATACGCATTACGGCCTAATCGGCATTGAATGGCAGCGCCGCGGCAATGCCTGCGATTACCTGCTCTCCCTGCCCCCGGCCCTGCAAAACCGACCGCTGGCCGTCGCGCCAGGGGTGAATCTGCAGCTGCGACAGAGTAATTGAATACAGCCACCGCGCTGCTGTGCTGCCGGCTACCCCGCCATGCGGTCCAGCTGCCGGTCAGACGGCAGGCGCAGGCCGGTTATCGCGGGCAGGGCGGCAAAAATCCCTCGCGCTGACTCTACCCTCGCAGACGGTCCAAGGTGCGATTTACGCCCATTCAGCGGAACAGACAGGGGACGCGCTGACCGCCCGCCCGGGCTCAGCTTTGGGCCAGGAAGCCGTTGTCTGAGGTAAATCACGTTTCTTTCTTACTCAAGCCTGTCCTGCTTGTCAAGCATCCGCGTAATGATCCCCCGGGAGGCTTTGGGCAGGCCGGCGTGATTTCATTTTGCCTTTTGTCTCCTTATCATTTGCTTTTCCCTTGATTTTCAGCACGCAGGCAGTAAGGTAATTTTGGACATTTTTTCGTCCTGGTACTTACCCCAGCAGGATCAATGCTCAGGCAGCAGGTGTCCTAGAGCTATGGCGAGATATTCGAGAAGGCCCCGGAGAAACCATGGAAAATCAATGTGAATCAGAAACCAGAAAGAACTCATCCACTCTCTCGGCACATGCCACCCTGGCGTTCTTCGGCCTGAACCGCGGCATTGCGGGGCTGCTCGCCATGGTCATTCTGGTGGGGATGGGGGAGCGGATGGCCGAACGGTTCTTGCCAATCTACCTCATAGCCCTAGGCGGAGGCGTGTTGTCGATAGGACTGCTGAACGGCCTCGATAACCTCCTGTCGGCATTATATTCGTTTCCGGGAGGATACCTTTCCGACCGCTTGGGAACCAAGAAGGCTCTGCTGATTTTCAACCTGCTGGCAATCATAGGATTCCTCATCGTCATCCTGATCCCCGCCTGGCCGGCCGTCATCGGCGGCTCTTTTTTCTTCCTGTCCTGGACCGCGATTTCGCTGCCGGCAACCATGGACCTGGTCGCGCGAGCACTGCCGAAGAACAAGCGCACCATGGGCGTGTCCATGCACTCCCTGGTGCGCCGCATCCCCATGGCCCTGGGACCGCTGCTGGGAGGACTCTTCATCAACCGCTGGGGCGAAACCACCGGCGTGCGCCTGGCCTTCGTCGGAGCCCTGGTGCTGGCGCTGGTGGCCATAATTCTGCAACAACGCCTGATTCCCGAGCATGCGCCTGGAGACAGCTCCGAACCCCGCGCCGAACACAACCCGTTGCGCCTGTTCCGGGAGATGTCTCCCGCTCTGCGCCGTCTCCTGGTGTCAGATATTCTCGTGCGCTTCTGCGAACAGATCCCGTATGCCTTTGTGGTCGTTTGGGCGATGAAAGACGTGAGCTCGCCGGTATCCGCTTTCGAGTTCGGCATTCTGACCAGCGTCGAGATGACCATCGCGGTCCTGGTCTATATTCCCGTGGCCTGGATGGCCGACCGGACCACCAAGAAGCCCTTTGTGGTCCTGACATTCATCTTTTTCAGCCTGTTCCCCTTGGCGCTGCTCTTCTGCCAGTCCTTCTGGCCGTTGCTGGCGGCATTCGGGCTCAGGGGGCTGAAGGAATTCGGCGAGCCGACACGCAAGGCCCTGATCATGGACCTCGCCCCAGAAGGACGCAAAGCGGCCATGTTCGGGCTGTACTATTTGCTGCGGGACATCGTTGTATCTGCCGCAGCCTTCGGGGGGGCCTTCTTGTGGCTGTTTGATCCCAGGGTCAATTTCCTGACCGCCTTCGCCTTCGGCTTGGCGGGTACGGTGTGGTTCGCCATCTCCGGACGGGATGAGAACGGCTGAGCCTGGCTGAACAACAAAATGGCTGCGCCAGCATGACTGCCCCTGGCGCACAGAGAATTCCCGGCCAGACCGCACGGGGGCAGAAAAGCTCGAACGGTCATATCACCGCCAATCCCGTTCGGCTAGAACGGACTGCTGAACTGCGCGGCCGGTCCAAGCAGGGCCTCAATTTCCAGCAGGCGGTTATATTTAGCGATGCGTTCGCTGCGGCAGAGCGAGCCGGTTTTGATCTGCCCGCCGCCCATGGCCACGGCGAAATCGGCCAGGAAATCGTCCTCGGTCTCACCGGAACGATGGGAGATGACGAAGCCCCAGCCGGCTTTCCGGCACAGCTCAATCGCCTGGATGGTCTCGCTCAGGGTGCCGATCTGATTGAGCTTGATCAGCACCGCATTGGCGGATTTTTCCCGGATGCCACGGGCGATGAATTTCGTATTGGTGACGAAGAGGTCGTCGCCGACAATCTGGATTCGGTCGCCGATTGCCGCGGCCTGAGCCTGGAACCCCGCCCAGTCATGCTCGGCCAGGCCGTCTTCGATCGAGACAATCGGATACTGCGCAATCCATTGCGAATAGAGTGCGGTCATCTCTGCGCTGCTTTTCCGGCCCTGTTTTGATTTGTGCAGATCATACTGCTGACCGTGGGAAAATGAACTCGCGGCCGGGTCCAGAGCGATGCCGGCATCTTTTCCGGGTTCGTAGCCAGCGGCGCGGATGGCCGCCACAATCAGTTCGCAAGCCTCGTCATTGCTGCGCAGATTAGGGGCGAAGCCGCCTTCATCGCCGACCGCGGTGGAATAGCCTTTCCCGGCCAGCAGCTTCTTCAGGGCATGAAAAACCTCCGCACCGCAACGCAAGGCTTCGGCAAAACTGGGTGCACCGATGGGCATGACCATGAATTCCTGAAAATCCACGCTGTTGTCAGCGTGCTTGCCGCCGTTGAGGATATTCATCATGGGCACCGGCAGGCGCCGCGCTCCCGGTCCGCCCAGGTAAGCAAAAAGCGGCAGACCCGCCGCCAGCGCAGCCGCCCGCGCCACCGCCATCGATACCCCCAGCATGGCATTGGCGCCCAGTTTGCTCTTGTTGGACGTGCCATCGAGCTCCAGCATCAGACGGTCAATCTCAGCCTGCTGGCTGGCCGGCAGCCCGGTTAGCACCGGCGCAATGCAAGAATTGACATTCCGGACCGCTTTCAGCACCCCTTTGCCCTGGTAGCGCTGCGCATCGCCATCACGCAGTTCGACCGCCTCATTCTCACCCGTGGAAGCGCCGGAGGGTACCGAGGCTGAAGCACAGAGGCCATTGTCCAAGCCGCAAAAGACCCGCACAGTCGGATTCCCCCGCGAGTCGAGAATCTCCAAAGCGGTGATTTTTTTGATTCTGGTACTCATAATATCCCCCCCTAAATGGTTGAGCGGTAAAAATAACTACTGCGGTCTGGCCTGATAACGCCGGCCCCGGGAATCAATCGCCAATCGCTGCCGGATCAGGTAAAAATAATATACCCCCCATTCTGCAGAAAACCAAACTGGCCAGCGCCAATGCCGGCGCAAAAATTCCCCCCGGCAAGGATTGTTTTCCAAGTGGCCGCAGTCCCGGGAATGCTTGTCCCTGACGGTGAAAAGGAGGGAAAGGCCAACCGTTTTCTGGAAAATGCATCCCGGCAAGGCGTGTTTCCCAAGGGTGGTGCAGTTCCGGGAATACTTGTCCCTGGCGGTGAAAAGGAGGGAAATTCCAAGAGTTTTCAGGAAAATGCATCCCGGCAAGGATTGTATCCCAAGGGGCCGCAGTCCCGGGAATACTTGTCCCTGGCGGTGAAAAGGAGGGAAAGGCCAACCGTTCTCAGGAAAATGCATCCCGGCAAGGATTGT
>JAAYYJ010000210.1 GCA_012515455.1 Oligosphaeraceae bacterium | reverse complement strand
GGTGGCGATCTGGTCGTTGCGGCTGCGCCCGGTATGCAGGCGGGCGCCGGCAGGGCCGATCAAAGCAATCAGCCGGGCCTCGATATTCATGTGGATATCCTCCAGTTCAGTCTGGAAGACGAAAGCGCCGGACTCGATTTCGGCCCGGACCTGCTCCAGGCCGGCGATAATGCTATCGGCATCCTGCTGGGGGATAATACCCTGCCGACCCAGCATCCGGGCATGCGCAATGCTGCCCTGGATATCATAAGGGTACAGGCGGCGGTCATAGGATATTGATTCGGAAAAAGCCTGCACCAGATTATCGGTGCCGCGGGAAAATCTGCCGCTCCATAGAGCCATAAAAAGTCACTCCTCAGCAACTGACGGTGGAAAAGAACTGGCGGTAACTGCCATAAAATAACCGACTTTGCCGGAATAACAATCGGAGAGGGGAAAATCAACGCCGGGGGAGAGAAAAAGTCCCTCAGGGAGGCCGCAGAGCCGGTAAATATCATACGCAATTGTAAAATTCTCGGAGTGGTTTTTTACAAAATCGTACTGTGATTCAAGCATTCTCTCCTGTTATTTATGGCATGTTAATTGCTTGATAAGATAGAACCAGTTTTTATCACCTATCCATACACTTGTTTATCTCAGGGGGTATTGATGCACGATTATGTCAATTCGGTTTTAGAATCGGTAGCGGTTCGCAATCATGGTCAGCCGGAGTTTTACCAAGCGGTTCAGGAAGTACTGCTCTCTCTGGTTCCGGCGTTAAAAGCACATCCTCACTATGCCCGGCATGGGATTTTGGAGCGTCTGGTGGAGCCGGAGCGTCAGATCATGTTTCGGGTGACCTGGGAGGACGACTCTGGCCAGGTGCATGTGAATCGCGGCTGCCGGATTGAGTACAACAGTGCGATAGGTCCATACAAGGGGGGACTGCGTTTTCATCCTGGCGTGAACACCAGTATATTGCGGTTTCTGGGTTTTGAGCAGGTTTTCAAGAATGCCTTGACCACCCTGCCCATGGGTGGTGGCAAGGGCGGTGCGGACTTTGATCCCAAGGACCGTTCGGATCGCGAGATTATGCGTTTTTGCCAGGCCTTTATGAGCGAGCTGTTCCGGCACATCGGTCCGGACACCGATATTCCGGCCGGGGACATCGGGGTCGGGGCTCGTGAGATCGGCTATTTATTCGGCCAGTACAAGCGCCTGACCAACAAATTCAACGGCGTGATCACAGGCAAGTCGGTGAACTGGGGTGGTTCTCTGATCCGTCCTGAGGCCACCGGCTACGGTGCGGTGTTCTTTTCCCACGAGATGCTCAAGATGCGGGGCGAGGATTTGACCGGCAAGGTCTGTGCGGTCTCTGGCTCCGGCAATGTCGCGCAGTACACCACGGAGAAGCTGCTGCAGCTGGGTGCGAAGGTGGTGACCTTGTCGGACTCCGACGGCAGCATCTATGATCCCGAGGGCATCAATGCCGAGAAACTGGCCTGGGTCATGGATTTGAAGAACAAGCGCCGGGGGCGGATCAAGGAATATGCGGATACTTTCAAGGCCGTCTACCGGGAAGGCGTGCGCCCCTGGTTTGTACCCTGCGACTGCGCTTTCCCCTCCGCCACCGAGAATGAAATCAACGGCCAGGACGCGCAAGAGCTGCTGCGGCAGGGCTGCAAGCTGGTTTGCGAGGGCGCGAATATGCCCTGCACGCCCGAGGCGATCGAGCTCTTTCAGCAGGCCGGCATACTGTATGCACCAGGCAAGGCGGCGAATGCCGGCGGAGTGGCCACCTCGGGTCTGGAGATGAGCCAGAACAGCACTCGTCTGTCCTGGACGCGCGAGGACGTGGAGCAGCGGCTGCACCAGATTATGATCAATATCCACAAGAACTGCTACCAGACGGCAGAGAAATACGGCTGCCCGGGCAATTATATGGTCGGTGCCAATATCTGCAGTTTTCTGAAAGTCGCCAATTCGATGCTGGAGCAAGGTCTGGTCTGAGGGCCGCTCAGCTAGGGCTGTGGCTGCCTTGCGCTGGCGGCTGGTTTTGCTGGCGTAGTTGTCCGCAGGCGGCCTGAATGCTCCCGCCCTTGCGCAGGCGCAGAGTGGCCTGAGTGCCGAACCGCAGGAGAAGCTCCAGGAATTGGCGGCAATGCGCAGGGGTGGGGGCCTGGTATCTGGCCGTGCCATCGTTGCAGGGGATCAGATTGACCTTGGCGTGGAACTGCCGGGCCAGGTGCGCCAGCTGGGTCGCGTCTTCAGCGCGGTCGTTGATGCCGGCCAGCAGTGCGTATTCCAGGGTCGGCATGCGGTTGGTACGTTTCCGGAAATATTCGCAAGCGCTGAGGATATCGGCGATCGGGCAGCGGTATTGCGGGGGGATGATCCTGCTGCGCTGTTCATCACTGGTGGCATGCAGGGATATGGCGAGGTTCCAGGCCCTTCCGCAATCGGCCAAGGCTCTGATGCCGGCGACTACACCGCTGGTCGAGACCGTGATATGCCGGGCGCCCAGGCCGAAAACCCCGGGGGCGCTGAGCAGTTCCAGGGCCGGCAGCAGGTTCTCCAGATTATGCATGGGTTCGCCCATGCCCATTACCACCACGTTGGTGATTTTTTTATTCTGGCAGCGGCAGGCCAGCAGCACCTGGTCGACGATTTCGCTGCGGCTGAGATTGCGGACCAGTCCCTGCTTGCCGCTGGCACAGAACGCGCAGCGCACAGCGCAGCCGACCTGGGTGCTGATGCAGACGGTCGAGCGTTCCGGCGCCGGGATCAGGACCGTCTCGATGGTTTCACCATCGGCCAGCCGGCACAGCCATTTGATCGTCCCATCCTCGGCCTGCTGGGTATTCTCGACCTGCAGCGAGGAGGCCCGGAAGTGCCCGACCAGCAATTCCTGCAGGTCTTTGGGCAGATTGCTCATGGCCTTGAAGTCCGCGCACCATTTCTGGTACAGCCAGTCCATGATTTGCTGGTAGCGAAAAGACGGGAAGCCATGCTGGCCGAGGAAGGCCGTCAATGCCTCCTGATCCAGGTCTTTGATATTGGTGAGCGTGCTCATGGTCTGGGTTGGTGCCCCTAGTGGGCGGGAACGTGGGATTAGTTTTTGGGCTGTCCGCGGTATAGTCGCAGGGGATGGCCATTGCCGTTGCCGGCGCTGCGGCTGACATTCTCCGGCCACCTGCGGCTGATCACAAAGCGGTAGCTGTTGTTCTGACTGGGCCAGGAGAAATGCCACGCCCGCCGTTCCGCCAGATTTACGGACAGGCTCAGCGGCTCCCAGGACCAGGCGGGAACTGCCGGGTAGCGATGGTTGAGCAGATAGACCACCGGCAGGGCGCCGGGTTCAGCGCTGCTGGCTGGACTGCCCGCCGGCAGCAGCTGCGAAGCATTATCGATACGGATAATTCGTTTGTCAAGATAGAAGCACTCGCTCAAATAGGCTTTGGGGCTGGCCAGATAAACCATATTGGCATCCGGGCAGTCCTGCAAGCTCCGGGGAGGGATCGGCTCGCGGCCGAAGACCGGGTCCGGCAAGGGTGACAATGCTTCCACGGGAGCCTTCCCGGCCAAGGTCAGTCCGGCCAGTTTCCGGTCTTCGATGGTCCAGAACAGGAGCGGGAACCAGATTGCCAGCTGCAGGGCCCGGTGCGAGAATACAACCCACAGCAGTCCGTTCTGCACAGCCAGGGCATTGTTCCGGCAGGCCCGCAGCTGTACCACCAGCAGGTACGCGAGAATTACCAGAATGGCGGTCAGGGCCAAGGCGGCCAGGTCCTCCCAGCCGGCAGACAGCTGGGACGGGAAGAGTTGGATTTTTTTCAGCAGCACCAGCAGCCAGAATAACGCCCCCAGGCAACCCCCGCCCAGGGCAACGCTCAACAGGATGCGGTTAACGAGGTTGAAGAACTGCCGGTACCTGGAGCTCACGATCTCGAAATGGATGCCGATCAGCACCGCCATGGGGCCGAGGATGGGGAAAAGCAGCAACGGCGAGATCCCGGGCCAGAGCCAGAGCAGCAGCAGCGGGCTGAGGATCAGCGCCCGGCAATATCCCCCCAGCGACCCCACGGGTTCGAACTGCCGCAAGGCCAGGCAGAACGGCGCCCAGGCAAACAGGCTCCAGGGCAGCAGATAGAGCAGCGCCTTGGCCGGGAAACTCAGCAGGTGCCGGAAAAATCCCTCGTCGGGCAGTGTTTCTCCGGCCAGTGCGATGGCATCCCAGCTCAAGAACGGCTGTCCGCTGATGCCTTTCATCCACAGCAGCAGCACCGCCCAGAAGCTGGCCAGGAAAATCAGATGGGTTGAGGACTGCAGCTGCCGCAGCAACTTAGGCGGGTTGCGGGCAAAAAACAGGGGCAGGTAGAATAAGAACACCGCCTTGATACCAACGCAGAGCACTGCCAGAAAGACCAGCGACAACGCATATCCCCAGGCCCTCTGCCAGCGCTGTGCCTGCGGTCCGTACTGATACCAGACGAACCAGGCCGCGGTCAGCAGGACCGCGAACAGGGTCTCGCTTTGTCCGCGCCAGCCCACCCGGAGGCTGGCGCAGCAAGTCAGCACGGTTGCGGCGGCGACGAATCCGGCCAGCTTGCCTTTGTATTTTCCGGCCATCCAGCCGCAGAGCAATGCCAGGGCAAAGATGGATAGTACTGCTGGGAAACGCACACTGAAGCTGCCCGGTGCTGCTCCGCCAGAGCAGAGGGCGATCAGCCAGGGGTAGAGCGGGAATGCCGTGGTTTCTTTTCCCTGTACCTGGGGTTGCAGATAGTTCCCGCTCTGCTGCATGTTTCTGACGATATCGGCCATCGCGGCTTCGTCACTGGCGCGCAGTTCACGTAACTGCAGCGCCGGCACATACAGCAGCAGCGCCAGCAGGCACAGCAGGACCAGACTTGAGATACGTGGCATAGTGGTATTATGGTGCAGTTAGGCAGGAAGAAGGGCTCTGGACGGGGGCCGGGGTGAGGCGGTGCTTCCGGGGCAGCTGGGCGCTCCTGGCTCAGGATTGGAGATCCAGCACGGGATCGAGGATTTCCAAAGCGTAGTTCTGTCGCAGGCACTGATAGAGGTCGGGGAGATCGCCGACGGTCAGCAAGCCCGGCACCAGATACGACTGGGGACAGGCGATGAAATTGCGTTGCAGCAATTCCAGGAAAGAGCGGGGGGTGTTCTGCAGAATGATTTTGGTGATGGGCAGTGGTGCCAGTGCGGCAGCGTACGCTGCCAGCAGCCCGCCCAGTCCCCGCCCGTGGAGGGTGAGGTCGTGGTAGCCGGCGCTGCGCAGCAATGCCAGGGTTGCCAGGACGTCGCGGATTTTGCCGCCCAGGAAGGAATCTCCAAGCATTTTCGCGGTGACTTCGATAAAGTACTCCCGGCCAAAGGGATGCAGATAATCACTATTGGGATTGCCGTTGTTGGGCTTGCCGTTCAGGGAGGCTGATTTGCCGATGCCCCGGACGTCCAAGGCAAAGACTGACTGGCAGTCCTCCAGGGCCAGGAGTTCCTGCTCGGCATCAAGATGGGCGAGATAAAGCCGGGCGCTGGAGCCTTCCGGCAGCAGGGGCTCGCTGGAGGGCGTCACGCAGTGCAGCACCGGCACTGCGGTCGAACCCGGTTCGCTGACAATTGC
>JAAYYJ010000209.1 GCA_012515455.1 Oligosphaeraceae bacterium | reverse complement strand
GCCATCACTGGATTGGCACGCCCGAATTCATTCTGAAAAGTCGAGAGGCGCCAGAAAAACATTCCGCTGTTCCAGTAATAGCGACCGGATGAGATGTACTGGGCTGCGGCCGCGGCATTGGGCTTCTCCTTGAAGCTGACCACCGGATACAGGGGGGGCTCACCGCTGGCAGTCAAAGACTTCGAATTCGCCGCCACTTCAATATAGCCGTAGGCGGTCTCCGGGCGCACCGGCTGAATACCGATGGTAATCAGGCTCTCCTGAATCTCGGCTGCATCCATAGCCGCCTGCACAGTCTCCACAAAGGGCGTGGTGTCCGGGATGCGGTGATCTGCGGTCAGTACCCCCATGGTCACCTCTTCCGGGCTGAGGTCGGGGTGCATGGCCAAGATGCTGGCGGCCGAAAAGATCAGGCAGCCGGCGGTATTGCGGCGGCTGGGCTCCGCGATCACATTCTCCCCGGGGATGCCCAAGTCCGCCTCGCGGATCGCCTGCTGCAAATTCTGCCCGGTGGCAATGAAGATATTCTCCGGCGGCACCAGGGCCATGCTGCGCTCCACCGCTTCGGCCAGCAAGGACTGGCCGCTGCCGGTCAAGGTCAGCAGCTGCTTGGGGTGGTTGCGGCGCGACAAGGGCCAGAAACGCTCGCCTGCACCACCAGCCATAATTACTATCACTCGCATAATTGCTCTCCTTATGAGTTTTCGCTGTCGTCAGTTAACCAAGTTCAGCGCCCATTCGCGCAGACGATCGGGCCAGTTGTCTATGGGCAGACCGCGTTTCCGCATCCCGTAACCGTGCCCGCCCTGGGCGTAGATATGCATCTCGGCTGGTACCCCTGCCGCGCGCAGGGCGTTGAAATACAGCAGGCTGTTCTCGACCGGAACGCTGTCATCAGCCGCCTGCAGCAGGAAAGTCGGAGGGACCGCCGCACTGACGTTGGCCTCGGGTGAGAAGCGCCGCAGCTGCTGCGGCGCGGGGTCCCCGCCCAGCAGCGCCCGCTGAGTGCCGGAATGCCCCTTCCCGGTCAGAAAAGTCACCACCGGATAAATCAAAGCGCAGAAATCGGGCCGGGGGGAAAGCTTGGCCAGCTCGGGGCGTTCCTCATGCTGATCCTCGAACATGGTCGCGGCGCAGGCGGCCAGGTGGCCGCCTGCCGAGAAGCCCATAATGCCGATCTTGTTCTTGAATATGCCGTACTCAGCGGCCCGGGAGCGGATAACGCGGATTGCCCGCTGGGCTTCCCGCAGCAGTCCGTCCGGGCAGGTGCCCTGCAGCTCCGGCTGTTCAAAAGTCCGGTACTGCAGCACGAAGGCGGAGAAGCCGAAGCTGTTGAAGAAGCGGGCGAAATCCGTCCCCTCCTTGTCGAAGGCCAGGCGCTGATAGCCGCCGCCGGGGCAAATCAGCATCGCGGCGCCGTTGTTGTTCGCTGCGGCAGCGGGGTACGAATACAACCACGGAATCCGGGAATTGGCGATATGACGGTCCAGATATCCAGCCTGTTCAGCCACCTCAGGATTGGTCACCACCGCCTGGTTGTCAGCCTTGGGATTAAAACCGGGAAAGCCTTCCGGGAACAACTGCTCTGGCACAGGATCAACACCATTCAGCGGCAGGACAAAGGGTGGTATGTTACTCATAATCAGCAGGACCTTGCTATCTATTCAGTTTTTTTGCCAAATGTACCTGACCCAAGGTGGAACAGCCCTCCCAGCCCGCTTGCTTCTCTCAGCCAAACTCTCCCAGTCAAACCTCGGCACTGTCACTGCGGTAGACGATCTTGCGGTCGTCCCACAACTGCTCCAGGCCGTAAAATCCCCGCCGCTCCGGGTCCAGGATGTGCACCATCAGCACACCGTAGTCCAGGACCATCCAACGGCTGTCCGGCTCACCATCCTGTCCGCGCGGACGCAACCCCTCCTCCAGCATCGCCGTGCGGATACTGCCCGCGAGGGCCCGGATATGCGGCATCGAGGTGCCGCTGCAGACCAGATAGAAATCCGCCAGGATGGATTTTTCCCGGACATCGAACAGCAGCACGTCCACGGCCTTGTGCTCCAGGCAGACCTGGACGCAGCGGCGGGCCAATGCTTCCGGGTCCTGGGTAATCAGGTTGCTTGCAGTCATTTTTCCGAGAAACTCCTCTATTGATACAATTTATGCTCTTGGATGTATTGCCAGACCCTGAGTGGCACATAAGCACTCAGATCACCGCCCCGGCGGCAGGCGTTGCGCAAATCAGTAGATGAGATATCCCAAGTAGGCACATCCGGTCCGGACAATACTGAGGTGAGCAGTTTTTGAGAATTATGCTCGCCGAAATACGGCAGCAGTTCGGCATAATACGGCACCCGCACCCCCGGCCGGGGGTAAATGATGAAATTGCTGCTGTTGGCCAGCTCATCGGCCCGGTGCCAGGTATGCAACGTGCTCAGACAATCCATGCCCATCAGAAAGAACAACTGATCCCCGGGATAAATTTTGCCCAGCATGGACAAGGTGTCGATGGTGTATGACTTGCTGTCAGTGCGCTGCAGCTCGATATCGGAATAACTGAAGGCAGGATTATCCTCAATGACCAGCTGCAGCATGGCCAGGCGATGCTCAGGGGACTCCACCAGTACTTCATCCTTGTGCGGCGGATGCAATGCCGGCACGAACATCACCTCGTCGGCCTTCTCAGACTGGATGAGGAAATTGGCCAGAGAGACATGGCCGCAATGCACCGGGTCGAAAGTACCGCCAAAAACCACCAGGCGGCGGTTGCGGGCCAAAGGGGGCAGGTCCAAAACCGGTTCCGCCGCTGCTGCTACTGCTGTATGGGCGAACCTGTCATGATCATCACGGTAATTGGGCATCATTGCTAAACCATTTGAAAATACTGTTGCTGAGACTCGTCAATACTATAACGACATAACCGGAAATTACAAAAGCGAAACAGAAAAATGCCTCCCCGGGGGTTGGGCTGAAGTCCTGCTGCAAACAAATAAAACCTGACTCCGGGATGCAAAACCTCAAATCGCGATTACATTTATCTGAGTTGTCGTTTCCTGTCGGTGCGAATCACTGCGCTACCGCCCCGGCAGCCGGGACCATCTAAAGCATTAACCGCCATCAACCGAGGACTGATCATGAAAAAACTGCTGTTGCTCGTATCGCTGACTCTGACCCTGGCCGCCTGGAGCGCGGAACTTGTGGTCGGCCCCGGCACCGCCTATCAGACTATCGGCGAGGGTTTGAAAGCCCTCAAACCCGGCGACACGCTCACGATTATGCCGGGACAATACTATGAAGCCCTGGAAGTCAGCGGCTTCAAAGACAACCTCATCCGGGCGCAGTTCCCCGGCAGCGTGTTGATTCACGGCGACAAGCCGGCCCCGAAATTCTCCCTGCTGCCCGGATACCGCTTCGTCTATGTCGCCGACTGGACGGAGAATGTCAACGCCCTGAATGAATTCGACACCCTGAAAATCTACCTCCCCCGGGCCACAGTCAAAGAACTGGAATTCAAATTCGCGGGCTGGCACCTGGATGGCGGTAAGCTGTATATCTCCACCAGCGACGGCCAGGCCCCGGAAGCCCATCGCCTGACCGTCTCGGTCCTGGAAGGGAATGGCCTGCGCCTGAGTGCAGTGGAGAATGTCCGCATCGAGGGCCTGGTCGCCCGCGGCTTCTATTCGCACTCCAAGCGCGACACCTGGAGCGGGGTCAACGGCATCCAGCTGCAGCAGCCTGTGAACTGCCGGATCAGCAACTGCGTGGCTTTCTTAAACAGCAACGGCATCAGCCTCTCCGGCGGCAGTGACAGCGTCATCGAGGACTGCCTCGCTTATGCCAATGGCTCCCGGCAACCTACCTCCGGCGGCAATATCATCGGTTGGAGCGGCACCCGAAATGTGATCCGGAACAGCCGCTCGATGTTCCGCTTCCCGGCCGAAAGCGACCAGACTATCGGAATGCGCTTCTACGGCGTGATGCTGGACTG
>JAAYYJ010000208.1 GCA_012515455.1 Oligosphaeraceae bacterium | reverse complement strand
TCGCTGATCGCCAACTTCCTGAAACAGAAGAAAGCCGGCTATTATGACAAGCAGCTCTCCTTCGCCCGCGCCCTGGAAGACCTGGGGCTGGGCTACCGTTTTGTCGCGCCGGAGGAGATCAGCGCGGGCGCACTGGCGGGATTCCAGGCCCTGATCCTGCCGGAAGCCTCGGCCCTGAGCGATGCCGAAGTGACCGCCATCCGCGATTTCGTGGAGAAGGGCGGAATTCTGCTCGCCGACTACGAACCAGCCACCCTGGATCAATATTGCAATGCGCGCCAGACGCCTGCACTCGATGACCTCTTCGGCATTTCGACCCGGCGTTTTTCGCTGGGCAAGGTCAGCGCATCCTCGGTCCCCGGCATAAATATCAGCCAGGCGGGGAAGGGCATTACGGCGACGGCCGGCACTGCGGTGCATAAAGCCACCATCAACGACCAGGAACTGCCATTGGTCATTACCCACCAGTTCGGGCGGGGCCGCACCGCGTATCTGAATTTCGTGCCTGAATACAACGTCACCCGCAACAGCGGCCAGGACCAGGGTTTCCCCGAGCTGCTGCAGAGTCTCCTGCAGCTGAAACCCCTGACTGCCGTGGCGGGCTGGGCAAATCCCGTGCAGCAGTCGGCCTTCGTCAACGGCCAGACCTATTACTTCGGACTGCTGCCCCAACCGCTGCTGCCCAATTGGCAGAACCGCAAACGGGAAGATTTGCAGAAAGCCGCCGCTGCGGCTGACGTGAAGCTCTTCCAGGCCGGCCATCTTTACGATGTCCGGAAAGGGGAATATCTGGGGCAGACCAGCCAATGCCGGATCAGCCTGGTGCCGGGAGACGCTGCCCTGCTGGCGCTGCTGCCGTACCAGGTAACCGGCCTGAGCCTGACTGCACCTGAGCAAGCCCGCCCCGGCGAGGTGGTCACCCTCTCGGCCGCAGTACAGGCCGCCGCCGCGGAACCCGCGCATCACGTCCTCTTGCTGACCGTCCGTCGCCCGGACGGGCAGTACAGCTTGGACTACCGGCAGATTGTCAGCGTCGACCAGGGCCGGGCCGATTTCAACTTGCCCTTCGCCTTGAATGACCAGGCCGGGTCATGGCAAATTCAGGTCCGGGATGCCGCCAGCGGCATAATGGCCCAAAAAACCATCCTCCTGCAGTGATGGCTATGTCGTCAGCAGGGTCAGGAATTCTGCTTCGGTGATGACCTTGACCCCGAGCTCCTGCGCTTTCTCACTTTTGCGGGCGCCGGTGTTTTCACCGGCCACCAGGTAGGTGGTGTTGCGGCTGACTGCACTGGCGACTGCGCCGCCCAGAGCCCGGATCCGGGCCGCGGCAGCCTCGCGGTCCATGCTCTGCAAGGTGCCGGTGAGTACGAAGGTCTGCCCGGACAGCCTGCCCTTAGGACTTGAGGCGGGTAAGGCCTCCGACGCGGCCGTGCCGCCTGGCGGATCAATGCTGAGAGCCGCCAAACGACGCAGCCAGTACCGGCCGATGGCAGAGGCAAAAAAATCCAGCACCGCCCGGGCGGTCTTGGGCCCGATGCTGGTACTGACATAAGCCGGCGGGCCATTTTTGCGCCTGGTGCTCTTGAGCAGCTCCAGGGGCAGCAGCAGCGCCGCCAGTTCCTCCAGGCGGCCGGCTGGCAGACCGGAGTCCTGCCCGGACATTATTTCGCACAGAGCCGATAATATAGGCGACTCGGCCAGCTCGGCCAGATTGCGGTGAGTGCGTCCCAGGTGGAAGGCGGTGGCTGCTCCGACCTCCGGGATTCCCATGGCCTGCAGCCAATTCGCCAGGGGCAGGTCGCGGGTACGCTCCAGGGCGGCCAGCAGCTTGGCGGCATTCTTGTGCCCGAAGAGCCGCGGCTGGTCATCGCTGCCCAAGTTCAAGGCCCCGAGCTGTTCCAGGGTCAGCGCAAACAAGTCCAGCGGTTCGCTGACCAGCCCGCGTTCGACCAGGGCCGCGGCTACTACCCCGCCCAGCGACTGCAGGTCCAGGGCGTTGCGGGCGGCAAAATATTCCAGTCGCCGGACATTCTGGGCCGGGCATTGCAGATTCGGGCAGCGCCAGGCTACGAACTGCGGATCACGCACTATTTCGCTGCCGCAGGACGGGCAGCGCTGACCGAGGTGAGCGACGAAATCAAAAGGCTGGCTCCCGGCCGGACGCTTGCCCGGGACCACTTCCACCACCGCCGGAATCACCTCGCCGGCTTTTTCGATCCGCACGGTATCACCGATGCGGATGTCTTTACGGCTGATTTCGTCAGCATTATGCAGTGTGGCCCGGCTGATGGTGGAGCCGGCCAGCAGCACCGGTTCCAACTCCGCTACCGGTGTCAGCACGCCAGTGCGCCCGACCTGGACGGTGATGTCTTGCAGTTTCGTCTCGCAGCGCTCTGGTTCATACTTGAAGGCCTTGGCCCAGCTCGGGGCTTTGGCGGTCATACCCAGAATTTCCCGTTGGGCGAAGTCATCGACCTTGATGACCGCGCCATCGATGCCGTACGGGAATTGTGATTTGCAGTTCTTTAGCTCGTCAACCGCGGCCAGGATGCCGGTGAAATCGTTGGCCGTGCGCAGCCATTTCTGGGTCTTCAAGCCAAACTTCTGAAATTGCCGCAGCAGCTCTGTCTGACTGGCTATCTCCAGCCCGTCGATTTCTCCCTGGGCATAGAACACGATGTCCAGCGGGCGCTGGGCCACCACGCGTGGATCGAGTTGTTTCAAGGTGCCGGCGGTGGCGTTGCGCGGGTTGGCGAATTCGTCTTCACCGGCTGCCAGACGGCGAGCATTGAGACTGGCAAAGCCCTGGCTGCTCATGAAAACCTCACCCCGGGCTTCAAAGACCGCCGGGGGACGCTCGCCTAGCAGAACCAGCGGGAGGCTCGGGATGGTCTTCACATTTTCACTGACGTCATCGCCTTCTTTACCGTTGCCGCGGGTCAGCGCACAGGCAAACACGCCATCCTCATAGCGGACGCTGATGCTTACGCCATCAACCTTGGGCTCAATGGAATAACGCACATTATTACTGCCCAGGCCCCTGCTCACGTATTCGTGAAACCGCTGCAGGTCCGCCGCGCTGTAGGTGTTGTCCAGGCTGAGCATCGCGATGCTGTGCCTGCGGGTGACAAACGCGCTGAGCGGTGCGCCGGAGACGCGCCGGGTGGGCGAGTCGGCTGTGATCAGCTCGGGATGCTCCTGCTCCAGGCGCTGCAATTCGGCATAGAGTGCGTCGTATTCCTGGTCGGAAATTTCCGGCTTGGCTTCTTGATAATAAAGGTAGTCATGATAACGAAGAAGTGTCCGCAGCTGCAGAATCCTCCCGGCAAAATCGGTGGACATAATGCTGTGCTCCTGGAAAAAGTGATGTCGCCTGAATTCGGGTCGATGACAACAGAGAAGGTGCGCTGGTGGATTCGTTGCGCCAGCGTCCGGAAATTTGCCGCGAGTCTGCCCCCGCGCTGCCGCCCCTCACAGGACGGTGCCCACCGCGCTCGCCCGGCATCCGGCAGCATCCCGCCCCATGGACTGGTAGTCAGGATGGTGGGCGCAGGGTGGGCTCCTGGAGCGCGCTTATGAGGCCGGGATTGTTCCTTGGCCTGGAAACAATCACTCCGGGGATGCTGCGCCACACGCGCACGTCCAAAGCTGGAGACTTAGAGTATCCGCCCGAATCTCGCTCGCGGCAGCAATCTGCAGGCGGTCGCTGCCAAATCCGGGATTGTTCATTGGCCTGGGGGCAACCGTTAGGGGCTGATGCTCCTGGTCCAGGCGGGATGGTCCAAGTCCTTAGGCGCCCTTAAGATTGCTGAGAATCCCATTCCATGGGCCCTCGCGCGCGCACGTCCAAATTAGGGAGGAGGTCCCCCCATGGTGGGTGGGAGACCCACCTAGAATCAAGGCACTGGGAAAAATTTAGCGCATTCGGGTGATCTTGTCAAG
>JAAYYJ010000207.1 GCA_012515455.1 Oligosphaeraceae bacterium | reverse complement strand
TGAAAATCCGAATGCGGGTTAGTCAGGCGGATACTGCGGATGGTCTTCTGCGGATGCGGGTTGACCCACTCATACTGATAGAGGAAATGCGGCTTGCTGTCCTGATCGTAGAGGATCTCCAGGTAGCGTCCGAAGACTGTGCTGCCGGCCTGCGGCTGCCAGTCGTACCAGTAGCAATGAAGATTCAACCGGATGGGCACTACCTCTGCGCTGTTGTCATCGTAAATGACGATATAATCGGCAATCGGATAGCCGAGCTGCCATTGTCGGTTGTTGAAGCCGGGCGCCTTGCGATATTCGGGATTCTCCCGGGCGGTATGCAGGAAGACCAGGGTGGAGTATTTACCCTTCACCGGCAAATCCGGGCTGTGCAGTTTGTCAACCAGGACTGCATTCAGATTATTCTGCCGCCGGGTCTGCATCAAGATATTGCCAAACGCACGCTGTACCGCCTGGACCTCGGGCAGCTCAGCATCGAAATGTCGGGCGATATCGATCACCTGGACCTCCTCGGAGGCATACGCGCAGGGGCGCTCAGCGAACATGCATTGCGCAGCAGTCAACACCCCGGAGTTGATGTTGTCCGCCAGATTGAAATTGAGCGTCTCGCTCTTGAAATTCCAGCCATAGTTCCCGCCCATAAACCAGGTATTGTGGAAAGAGAAATTCGAGGAAGTGCGGAATGCGTGCTCGCGGCCGTAGCTGTATGCGGACGCGCCCCAACCGGACACATAAGGCTTCTCCTCAGGGTTACCGACCGTCCACCAGCCAGTGTTACAGCCCCAGAGCTCAAAGCCCTTCTCGCCAAAATAACGGAAATTGCGCCCGTTGTTCGACCAGACCAGCAGGATGATGTCCCGGGGCAGTGAATCGATGATGGTATGCATCTCGTAACGACCGCCGTTATGCAGCGGATCAAGCATGTCCGAGAACATCGCCATACGCACCCCGCGTTCTTTCAGGAACGCATGCAGACGCAGCTGGAAATCCAGGAAGACCTGGGCCCTGGTCTTCCCCCGGATAGTCTCCTCCTCCGGGACGTCCTTCTGACGATTATGCCACCACTCATCGCCCTCAGGGGTAAAATAACGGCAGCCGGTAGCCTCGATAAGCTCGGCGGCACAGGAAAAATACAGCCGCTGGTATTCGGGATTGGAGACATCGCCGGTATCCCAAGCCGTCTCGCGCAAATCCTTCTGCCCGTAGGTCAGCCAGTAGTCGTGCCCGCCGGCCGGCAGGGTAATCATCAAATCAATAAAACGGTCGCGGCAGAATTCCGCCAGGCGCCGCCAGTCGTCCAGAGTGAAATAGCGCGAGGAAGTGTTCAGGCGATTGGCCTCGGGGGTCTTCTCAAACCAGGTGAAGGTCTCCAGTCCACGGATTTTCAGGACGTTGGCCTTGTTGCCGACGGCGAAGATATCCAGGTAGTCAAGCAGGAACGCCAAGGAGGACTTCTCCAGGAAGGGCATATTCAGCAGGTCGGAATGCCAGAGATGCGGTGCGCGCCGGGCCAAATCCGGCCAGTCGACTATCCGGCAGCAGGGCACTGGAGCCTGGTCCTGACGCTGCATCCGCAATTTCAGCAGATGCAGGAATGTCACCGTGCCGTAAAACAGCCCCGGCTCGCCCCCGCCCCGGATCTCCGCACCCTCCGGCGTGACCTCCAAAGTGTAGCCCTCCTCAGGACCGGCCGAGGGATCGAGGGACAGGCGGATGCCGGGACCCTCCTCGGCCGTAATGCGGTAGCGGTCCGCACCGGCGAAGCCGTTCAGCTTCTCTAAGAAGATCTCGGCGGTCCTGCGAGTGCGGGCACTGGCATCGGCGGCTATCTGCAGATGCGTGCCGGCAGCGGCGGCGAAGACACCATCGCGCCACTCCACTTCCTTCGGCTGGGGATAGATAACATCTTGTCCGAAGGGAAACTGCACCTTCTTGACATTGATCAGGTCGCAGGCATCGGCCCGAATGGCACCGGCGCTGTTATGCAGCATCAGGGTGATGGTATAGCGACCGTTGATGTTCTTGGCATTCTTCAGCACCAGCGGCACTGTCTCGGTGCCGCCCTGCAGCTGTATCTGGCTGCTGTGCCGGGCAATGGAATGGTCCGGAGCCACCAAGTGCAGCTCGGCCTGATAAGTCCCGGCCGCAAATTCCTTCAGTTCGTAGGTAAAAGTCAATTCGTCCTGCGGCTCACGCATTTCGGCTTTGCGCAGCACACAACTGCCCGTCCCAAAGGGCTGCTGATTAAAAACTAGAAAGCCCTGATTGGCGACATGGGTATTCCGCTGGCCCTTCTCCCAGCAATAGCTCGCCGAGCGGTAATTCTGAACCAGCAGGAATCCCACCAGGCGGGTCTTTGGCGGGGGCTGACTGCGGAAGCTCTCCCAAGGAAAAGTGAGCTGGAAACGCTGCACACCATCCTGATAGCTGAGGACCTTCTCATGCTCCAAATCCACCACGGTGCGTCCTTTGACCTGGCAAGCGGTCTCGTCGTACTCCTGGGCCATATCCCAGATGCCGCCCTGAGCATTGATCGCGAACTGGAAAAAACTCTGGTTGTCATTCCAGGGTGAGAGAAAGAACTCCAGCGCCTCGTCCTGCCAGACCGGCTGGTCACGGCCGGCGAAGCTGGCTGCTGGCGGCTGCGGAAAGACGCTCTCGACATCGAGCCGGAAGGCCTGGTCATCAAAGCTGAGGGTGGCTTTTATCGGACAATCCGGAGGCGCAGTCAGGGACAGCTCCGGCCGACGATAGAAGCTGTCCAGGACGGTCGGCGTACCGGCACAGACCTCAGCCCAGCGCTTGACCTTCACAATGTCCAGCGTGCGGCTCGTA
>JAAYYJ010000206.1 GCA_012515455.1 Oligosphaeraceae bacterium | reverse complement strand
CTGGATAAGCTCAGTATTCGCAGCCCAGCAAGAGGGTCTTCTCGATGGCCAGTTTCCCATCTTGGAAGCGCGCCTGGACGAATGTCGCCTCACTGCCGGCCCTGAGGTCGGGCAGATCGATATTGGCGATACGGGCGGGGGTGCTGCTGCACAGGCGCCAGGCGTCCTCGAAACTCAGTCCGACTTGATTGACCAGAAATTCCACCCCTCGGTTGTTCTGGAACCAGGCACCGGCCAGAATCTGCGCGTCCGGGAGATGGATAAAGCCATTGGGCTCGATAATGCAGCCCACGCCGCCGACGCGCTGATAGAACCCCGGCTGCAGGCCGGAATGCATATTCGCATCCGAGACCACGAAGCAGTTCTGCTGGCCCTTGACCTTCAGAGCCACCCGGACGATCTCCGGCAGCAGGTGGAAGCCGTCCCCGACCAGCCCCAAACGCAGTCGCTCATCATCCAGGAAGCCCCAGAAGGGATTGCGGAAACGGTGTATCTCCGGCGCCGCACCGTTGACGAAATGGGTCACGATGCTGGCGCCGCAGTCGGCGGCCCGGCGGATGGTGCCGGTATCGGGACAGCAATGGCCGATGGCGACGATGAGGCCCGCTTGCGCCGCAGCAGAAATGAATTCCAACCCGCCGGGCTCCTCTGGCGCGACATTGACCATCTTGATGCGGTAACCGGAGAGCTCATTGAGGCGTTGCAGGCAGTCCCAGTCCGGCGGGCGGATAAATTCCGGCGCATGACCGCCGCGCCAGCCGGCTTTGGGTGAGATGAACACGCCTTCATGGAAGATGCCTGCGAAGAGGCGGTTTAGGTCCGGATTTTCATCCAGCAGGGTCTTCAAAGCGGCACAGGCGGTGCTGAGGTTCTCATACGGGCAAGTAGTCAGCGTAGCCAGAATTCTGCCCACGCCGTTCTGCAACAGATGCCCGGCGACCGCCCGCAGTCCGTCGATATTGCCTGTGCTCATCAGATTGAAGGCGTGCCCGAGAGCGCCATTCTGCTGCAAATCGACCAGCACCGGCAACAGCCGGGGCAATTCCGCACCCCCGGGGATTTCGGCAACGCTGGTAATTTTCTGGCCTGCGACGGTGATTTGCACCGCCTGGCCATCCAGCAGCACTCCCCGATAAATCGCCTTGGACATAAACAGCATCCTCTGATTGGCTGGCTAAAACCGGGCCGGACGGGCCCGCCGGCAGGACGGTTCAATTTGTCTGTCCCAGCAGGAACAGCGGGTAGTCGAGCACGGGCAGATCGTCGATGCGCACCCTTTCCGAGCCCCAGCGCTCTTCCACCGCCAGACGGGTCGGCCGGTACAGCTGCTGGGTCACCGGGTCCAGCAGCAGAGGTTCGCGGAACTGCTCCCAACCCTCGCCTTCCAGGAGCAGAGTACTCAGGAACAGTTCCTCGGAACGGTGCGGATTCACCGGCCGGTGCCAGGCCAGAATCGCACGCCCGGAAACCGCAAAGGAGAAGCGCTGTATGGAAGTACGCAGCGCATCAATGCCGGCACTGTCCTCGATGGATATGGCGGTGCGCTCGGCCGTGGTCTTGTGGAGCGAGAACAGCAGAGCGTCATTGACCTCCAGCCGGCCGGCAAAAATTTCCGTCAGTGACTGGTAGGCATAGAATGCCGGCCGGCGGTGGCCGTCTTCGCCGCTGAGCAATCCGTAATGGGTGGGGCTGGTTGAACCGTCGGGGTGGCGGTAGACAAAGTCGGAGAGCATAAAGTACGAACTCAGCGCCGCGCCTTGGCGAAAATCGCACAAGATATTCCTGAGCAGATGCTTAGCCTGCTTGGCCTCGGTCCAGGGATGCTTGGATAAAGCGTTGTCTTTCTGCCAGCAGGCGGGACAGCCGCCCTCCCCCTGCCAGAGGGGGAGATTCTCCACCCCATATCGGGCCAGCATCCGGCGGAAGAATTTTTTCTCCGGTTCCTGGACCAGCTCCGGAAAGACATCATAGGCATGGTAGCTGTATGCATCGACATGCCGTCCCAGGCCGGCGGCAAACTGCGCGTCGGCAAAGGCGAAGCCGTGATAGCGCGGTGAATTGCGCATTCCCGAGGCCGCGGCCCCGCCGATAATCCAGGCCGAAGGATTCCCGCGCCGAAGCGCCGCGCTGGAGACCGCCACCAGCTCGACGTACTCTGCAGCTTCCCGCAGAGGCGTCGGCCCCCAGCTCAAATCCGGTTCATTCCAGACCTCAAAATGCCGCACCCGCCCCTGGTAATGCCGGGCCAGTGCTTCCAGGTAGCGCGGCCAGGCCGCCGCGGCAGCGGCTGAGGCCCGCAGCGGACAGGCCCGCCCGCCCGTTCCGTCGGGATAATACAGCGGATTGCCATAGCAGACGCAGACCCAGGGGGTGATCTGCTGTGCCAGCAGGTCGGTGACGATCTGATCCAGCCAGGAGAAATCATAAACCCCGGGGGCACGTTCGCATTTCGCCCACCCGGACTGGATCCGAGCCCAGCCTGGCGACAGCTCGCGCAAAGCCGGCAGAGCCTTCTCCCACTGCCAATAATCGCGGTCAAGGCATTCGCAACCGATGGAGAGCTGCTGGGCCGGGGTGCGCCGCCCTACCGCCTGCTGCGGCAAGCTGCCCGCCGGCTGGAGACCAGCAGCGGGGAAACGTTCGTTAAGGGGCAGGAATTCTTCTGACATTTTTGCTTCCGCGGTTTGCATTGATTGGAGAAACCGTTCCCGACGGTTATATTGACTCCGGTTCAGGCCGGCGGCAGCACTCTGCTCGGGTGCCCAGTCCTGCCACCACCGCTACTATAGCACCACGAATCCGATTTCCCAAAGGACGCTCCGAAAATGTCGCAACTGAGGATGATTTTCAACGCTGCGGCCACCCCCCTGCCCTCGTTGTCTCTGCCAGCAGGATTCCGTCTCCGGACACTCACAGACCAGGACCTGGCACAGTACAATGCCCTGCGGCAAAGCGCCGGCTTCGGTGAGTGGGATGAAAATACACTGCGGTCTTTCCAGCACAAGGCCCTGCCCGGAGGATGGCTGCTGCTGGAGGAAGCCCAGAGCGACCGGTTCGCCGCCTCGGCCGCCGCCGAGAGCAGCGATTTCCCGGAGTATCCCGGGCTGGGGGTGCTGGGCTGGGTGATGACCAGCCCGGATTTCCGCGGCCGGCATCTGGGCCGGCAGGTCAGCATCGCCGCCATGCACCGCTTGTACGCCGCCGGATATCGGGCATTCTCGCTGCTGACCGATGACTTCCGGCTGCCGGCCATCGCCACCTACCTCAAGCTGTCCTGGAGGCCTTGGCTGTATGCGGACGACATGGAGGAGCGCTGGCGCAAGCTCGCACCCCAGCTCGGCACTGCCTTCGAGCACCTGCAGGCATATCCCCGGGAGCCGCTCTTTCCCCCGCCGGACCCGCCGCATACCCTCCGGGCCTGAGGTATAACTCTCGTGTTTTTTGCGGCCCGGGGTTGCAAATCAAGCCTCTGTGAGTTAGAGTATCAAGGTACTGCCTGGAAGCATCCTGCACCGTGACCACAGTCTATAGACAGGAGAAAAACCATGTCGGCCAACCAGTTCCCCAAGCACTGCCACCGTTTGCGGCAGTCCCACCGTCGAGCCGCCTTCACCCTGATTGAACTGCTGGTCGTAATCGCCATTATTGCGGTTCTGGCCTCGATGCTGCTGCCGGCCCTGTCCCAGGCCCGGGCCAAGGCGGTGTCCATGAAATGCATCGGCAACGTCCGGCAGCTGACATTGGCGGTACTCAGCTACACTGCCGATCACGATGCGTATTTCCCGCACGGCACCCAGCATAACGCTACCAGGGACCTGACCTACACCGACCTGCAGGAATATACCGGCGCCAACCCCAATATATACCGCTGGCGACCATTCCTGGATCGCGGGGTCTGGGCCTGCCCCGGTGACTCCCTCCGCATCAGCCGCAATTACAGCGGCGGCAACTGCACCGGCAGCTATGCGCTCAACTACTACGCCGCCTGCGACAACACCAACCCCAATATGAACAAAATCAGCCAGCTTAAGCAACCCGGGCAGGTGGTATTTTTTGCCGACGGCATGAACTGGAAGTACGTTTTTGTCTGGATGGGGGTGGGTGTGAATCAGTATCCCTTCAAGGCTAGTGCCGGATTCGAAAACAACGTTGACACCTGGGTCGATTTCCGGCACCGCGGCGTCTCCACCTTCGGTTATCTCGATGGTCATGTGATCTCGCATACCCTCCAGGAAGTCATCGGAAAATACAAATTGGTCTACCCCTTTTAAGCACAAGACAAGGAACAATGATGAAATTCGCAATTTGGTTATTGCTGTTGCTCGCCGGCACGCTGTCCGCACAGGAACACAAGTTGATGTTCGGACAGGCAACCGAGCGCGCGGAAACGAAACAGTTCCTGGATTTCAGCTACACCAGCGCCGACTCGCCGCTGTTCACGCCTAAAAGCCGTTTCAATCAGAATCAGTGGATATACGACCCCAGCCTAGGACGCCCGGGGTCGTTGCCTGGCGACACCCTGCTGGAGCACAACCTGAACTGCCGCGAGGTCCAGCTGGTGCTGCCCTGCAACGCCCCGGAAGCTACCATCAGAGTCTGGATTGGGGACTGGAATTCCGGCTGGCGGCGGCTCTGGAACGAGGACACCATTCTGCTGTCCTGCAATGGCCAGACCATCTACGAACAGGCCATCACCCCCCAGAGCGCCTACGACGAATGGTGCAAGCTGGAAGATTATGTGTTCAGCCGCCAGGACCCGATCTGGGACCGCCTGATCAGCCCCATCCTGCGCCAGGAGGTCTTCACCGTTAAACCGGTCGAGGGAAAGATCACGCTGCGCTTGCAGAACATTATCCTGACCGCCTTGACCGTCAGCAGCACTGCCCAGCAGGACCAGGACACGGCCAGCGCAGTCGAGGCGGAACGGCGCCGGCAATTTGCCCGGCGCTACCCCTGGCAGCCATTGCCGGATGAGTCCCTGCCGGAACTGCCCGAGAGCGTGCGCCAGCGCGGTTATGTGCTGTTCCAAAAGCTCAGCGATGACCTGGTGCACCCCTGGAGCCGGCCGGTCGTGGAGGAAATCAGCGACACCATCCGGGCCTTCGCCGCCCGCGGCGAGCAGGAGCTGCTGCGCTTCGGAGTGCTGCCCCTGGTTGACCTGCCCGAACTCACCGTCACGGTCGGGGATTTCCAGGGCCCGGGGGGAATCCTGCGCACGGCTGAGCACGCCGATCTGTGGCGCGAGCGCTACAAGGAACAGGGCAGCCGCAGCACCAACGGCATTATCACCACGATGCGTCAGCTCGACCCGATTTCTTATGTCCTGCAGAGCATGAAACCACAGCCCGGGGAAGCCGGCACGCCCAGGATGTTCACCCTCGATTTCCGGGTGCCGGTTACAGCCCAGCCGGGAGACTATTTTGCCGACCTGCAGGTGATCTCGGCCGGCAAAACCATCGGCAACGCCCGTCTGCAGCTCAAGATATTGCCCTTTGAGTTGAATTATAAAGGCGCGGCGACTTACAATTTCACCATGAGTTACTGTCATTGGACCGACTGGATGGGGCTGGGCAAAGACAAGAGCAGTATGCGGGAAGTGATGCGCACACAGATGCTCTTCCCGATGAAATACCGCTTCAATCCGAATCAGTTCAATCCCTGGGGCTACGGCATGCAAGCAGTATTCCCGTTGGGACAGATCAGCGGCGAGCCTGGCAGCCGGCATTTCACCCAGACACCGGAACAAATGGCCAATTTCGACTGGTGGATGGAGAATTTCCAGAAAGACCCCGAATGCCGCTTCATCGACCTGCGCCCCCGCTCCCTGTTCCTGAACTGCGGTTGGCAGATGAAGAACTGGGACCGCCGCACCCCGGCAGAACGCCAGGATTACCAGACCGATCTGAAGGACCTCGAGACCATAACCCGGGAAATCGACCAGATGTGCAAGCAGCGCAACTACCCCGAGATTTTCTGGTACTACGATGGCGAAATCGACAATCATGGCAGCGAGTATGTGCAATTTGCAGTCAAGGTGGCGGAAATCGTCAACCGCGTCGGGGCGACCAGCTATGTGACCATCAACGGCCCCCTGGCCTACAAGGCCGCCCCGCCGGTCTTCCAGCATGTCTGGGCCAACCCGGCCACCCCGATCGACGAGAACCTGCTCGCCGAAATCAAGAAACACGGGCACCAGTTCGGCTCGCACAACAGCGGCGACAACCGTTTCCAGGCCGGATTCTGGTTCTGGCGTACCGGCGGCGAGGGGAAATACCAGGAGACCTCAATCTCGTACGCCAACTATATGCTGCCCTATTGCCTGCTGCCCTGGAACTACAATACCTCGCTGGTGTACCCCGACCCGGAGACCCGCGGACAACGGCCGTCACTGCAATTTTTGAACTATCGTGAGGGACGGGACGACTACCTGTACCTCTATACCCTCGAGCAGCTGCTCAAACAGGCCAAAGCCGATTCCCCGGCCCGGCAGGCAGCGCAGGCATTCCTGAGTGACCTGTCCGCGCGAGTCCACATAGATCAGCGTAAATACCATGCAGCCAAGTTCGACGGCATTGAAGGCACAGCGGATATCAAGAACAACGAATGGAACGCATATTGTATCGAACGCTTCCGCTGGAAAATCGCGACTCTGATCCACAACTTGGAGAAAGCACTATGAAATATCTGCTCACTCTGTGGTTGGCCTTGCCACTGTTGACCGCCGCCCAGCAGGCCGCTCCGGAAATACCCCTGGGCGAAGAGCAAGCGCTGCAGACCACTGAGTTCCGCGGCGGTACCGGCGACCGCCAGGCCAAGTTGCGCGTCTGGCGGGACGAATCCTACCTGCATATCGCGATGTGGTCCCAACATCCGTCCCTTGAGAACAAGGTCGCCAATTGCACCGGGCATGACGAAGCGGTCTACAGCGATGACTGCCTGGATGTGTTCATCGACGCGGCCGGCCGCCAGAATGCCTACTACCAGGTCATCGCCAATGTCAATGGCGCGGTCTTCGACCACCATAAGGACGATCTGGGGCGCAAGCACAGCAACTGGGATTCCGGGGCCAGCGCCAGCGGCAGCTATGCTCAGGATTCGTTCGAGATCACTCTGGCGATACCTCTGGCGGCGCTGAATCTGGGCGAGAACCCCGCCGGCGAAATCGGTCTGGCAGCAGCCAGTTACGTGCGCCATTCCCGGGAAGGCCGCTGCGCCTGGGGCGAGTATCACCAGCCCAAGACCTGGCAGCGCTTCACCATCCCCGGCGAATACCCGGTGCTGCTGGAATCTTTCCGGAATTCCGGCGGTTCCGGCACTCAGCCCTTCACTGCCAGCATCAGGAATGTCTCGCCCCGGCCAGTTGAACTGACCGGATTCTTCAATGGCCAGCCCATCCGCAAAATCAAGCTCCAGCCCGGCGGCAGCGCCGATAATAAATTCCTGGCCAGCCACCCGGCTGGAGAGCCGGCCGCCAATGTCCTGAGCCTGCACAGTGCCGGCCGGGAGGTCCTGCGCCTGACCCGAAAATTCACCCCGGTGCAGCTGTTGCAGGCCCAGCTGGCCTCGCCCTTGCGGTATGTCAACGACTCATTGCGTCTCTACGGACGCATCAATGAATCGCCCGATGCCCCCCTGGAGGTGATCGTCCATTCCGAATCCGGCCAGACGGCCCGGCAGTACACAGTGGACCGACCGCAATTCGCATTCATCCTGCCCCCGCAGCCGGTCCGGCGGATAGAGTGCCGCTACAAAAACGAGGTAGTGAATCTTGAGCTTGAGACCATCAGCTCCCCATGGGAGGAATAATGAAAGCATTTTTGGTGCTCGCCGTCTTGTCTCTGGCGGCCATCGGTATGGCCGCCGGAGAGCAGCTGGAATTCCTGGCCGGGCAAGCGGAGACCCAGGTCTTTTTTCTCGACTGCCAGCAGCTGCAAATCGTAACCGCCAGCCTGCGCCTGACTGACTGCCAGGGCCATGATGTGCCGTTCTCCCTGGACTGGCGCTGGGAACTGCCACCCGACCTCGACCGCAATTACGGCAGTGACGGCCGCTTCGCCGCCAAACCCAACGGCTATTCGTCCAAATGGCTCGCACCGGCCCAGGAGAGTCGCTTCGCGCAGCTGGGCTGGCTGTCATTTCGCAAACGCCCAGGCTGCGAAAAATACACCCTCCGTTTTGCGACTGGCACCGGTGCGGCCACCGCCCGGCCCGCCCCCGACCTGCGCCCGTGGTGGATCGAGCTGATGCGCGACCCGCTGCTGCAGGACCTCAGCAAACTGACCTCCGCTGCCGGCAGCCTGACCGCACACCCCGATGGAGGGGTGGAATTCGCCAAGTCATTTTTCTGGCCGCAGGGCTGCTACCTGGTCGGCGAACCGCTCAAAGGCCGGCGGTTAATGGCCATGACCCGCCTGGCCAGTTGCAGCGGCAATTTCAACGTGCCGTTTTATAACGCCGTGATCAAGAAAACTACCGCGATCAACTGTTATTTCAAGGTTGATTCACCAACGGATATACTGGTCGAGAGCCGCGTCGACAACCTCCCCGGTGAGCTCTTCCGGACCACGCGCGGAGGGCTGTTCCTTGGCAAAGACCAGACTGCCGGCAAAGGACGGATGTGGTTCTTCCATCTGCAGTCGCCGCCGGAGAACGGCGGCATCGACATGCGCCTGAATGCCACCCTGTTCAACCTCGGCGACCAGGCCAGAATCACCGTCTCCGGATTCGGGCACGAGCTGCTCTACCAGGCCGCCCCCGGCCTCGCCCGGGTGGAAAACTGGGAACCGGAATACAACGTTCTGGTCAAGCTGCTGGACCCTGACGGCCGGGAGGTCGCCAGCTGCCACAGTGCGGCTTTCCCGTTGACCGGGCTGGCGCCTGGACGCTATACCATGGCCGTCAGCCTGCACAGCAAACGGGAAAACCCGGAAGTCATCGCCGCTCAAGCCTTTGCTTTTGAGCTCCAGAACGGCCCGGACTGGAAGTGATGCGCCGGCCGCAGCCCAGATTGAGAAGCAAAAAAAGCAAGAGAATCACGAGGAACTCAGCGATGTACAAGAATGTCTATATTGTCGCCGATGTGGAAGGCGTGGCCGGGCTGGTCTTCTATGAGTACTGGGATAAGGAGATGAGCCTGCTGAATCACGAGCTGCTGCGCCGCAACCGCATCCTGCTGACCGAGGAGGTCAACGCCGCCGCCCGGGGGGCCTTCGCCGCCGGGGCGGAAACGGTCGTGGTCCATGACCACCACGGTGCCGGATACACCATCATTCCAGAGTTGATGGATGAGCGCCTGGAGTTGATCCATGGCCGCAGTGAACAGCATCTTTTCCTGGGCTCCAGCCATCCCGACCTGGACCAGGGCTTCGATGCGCTGCTGCTGCTTGGTATGCACGCCAAGGCCGGCACGGCAGATGGCTGCACCCCGCACTCGTATATCCAGGTCGAGACCGCCGCCGGGCAGACTTATGCGCTGAGCGAGGCCACGATGTCCATGGCCATCGCTGGCGACTGCGGCATCCCCTGCGCCTTTATCGCCGGAGACCGGGCGACTCTGGACGATGCCCTCAGGCTGTGCCCGGGCATGCACAGCCTGGCCACCAAGAAAAACTACGCCTCACAACTCACCCGCACCATCTCGCCCATCCGGTCCAGGAAGTTGATTGAGGCCGGAGTGGAGGCGGCTCTGCGGCAGGACGGGCTGCAGCCGTTCAAGATCACCGGCCCCTGCTCGGTCCGCATCGGCGACCGCAATCCGCAGGTCCTGTGGCCGGAAACCCCCGAAACCTGCGCGAGCTTCTCAGAAGCCCTGATCTCGACCCTGCGCAACGTCCCCTGGTACAAGCCGGCAGGCGACATCGATGATGGCTGGCGCTTCCCCGACCGCCGCCAGGCGACCCCGCCCACGCAATGGAATATCCCCGCGGCGGGGAAAAAACAGCCCTGAACCGCTCTTGCCGCCGGGGTTATTCAGCCTGCGGCTGGGGGTACTCCGACAGGTCCATATAATAGCGGATGCTGGACAAGCTCTTGTTGAAGCCGGCCCGGGCATAAGCCTTCCGGGCCCGTTCATGGGCCGGGTCCAGGCCGGTGCTGACGCAGGCCACCTTGATGCCATTGGCCTTGAAGTGCGAGAGCACGGCCCGGTACATCATCTGGCCGATGCCCTTGAGACCGCAGTCGGCATCGGCTGCGTTGTTACCGATTTCGCCCACGCCGCTCTGCTGGTCCATCCAGAAATAAATAAAGCCCACCACCCGGCCCGCGTCCTCGCAGACCATGAAATTCTCCGGTGACTTCAGGGCCATGGCGCGGACCTGCTCGCCTTTTGAGACCGCGTCACCCTGGGGATTGAGCACATCGGCGATTTTATCCCCCAGGGCCTGGCGGGACATCTTCCGAATCTCGCGCCAGGCTTTATTGGCCAGCGCGACAATGCTCTCTAAATCGCATTCCTGATATTGCCGCATTTGCATCATATTCTCCTGCTCTGTATGCGCGTCCTGGTGCCCAGCCGTGCGACCCTGGAGGAGGTTACAGACGGCGCCCCGCACCCGCCCCGGGCAAGCGATTATTTTTTGTTCCCTGAGGCAATCTCCGCCGCGACCTTCCGCAGTTCTTCCGGGATGTTGATCTTCTGCGGGCATTTTTTCAGGCAGGCGCCGCAGGCTATGCAGGCGGCGGCATTCTCCTTCTCGCTGAAATTGCCGTAGGCAAGATTGAAATGGAAGAAATTGCCGCTGTTCTTGTACTGGTTGTACAGTCCGAAAAGTCGCGGTATCTGCACCCCGACTGGGCAAGGCAGACAGTACTGGCAGGCGGTACAGGGCACTGCCAAGCCCTTGCGGTAGGCCAGCAAAGCGGCAGCGAGGACCTCTCGTTCCGCCTCATTCAGGGGCATCAGCGGCGTGAAAGTCCGGATATTGTCCTCCAGGTGTTCAGTGTAGGTCATGCCCGAAAGCACAGTCATCACATTAGGCAGACCGGCGGCGAAGCGGAAGGCCCAGGAGGCTGCGCTGGCCTGCGGCTGGGCCTGCTGCAGGATAGCCATTGCGTCCGGGTTCAGGCTGCCCAGTGTACCTCCGCGCAGGGGCTCCATCACAATCACCGGTATGCCCAGCCGGGTCAGTATCTCGTACTGCTCTTTTGAGCGATAGATGGTCCAATCCAGATAATTGAGCTGAATCTGGGCGAAATCCCAAGGGTGGGCCCGGGCGATTGTCTCCAGCACCTCCGGGGTGTCGTGGAATGAAAAGCCGATCTTGCCGATCTTGCCCTCAGATTGCTGCCGGCGCAGGAAGTCATAGACCTTGCAGCGAGTCGCATTCTGCCAGGTGTCCCGGTTCAGGAAATGCATCAGATAGAAATCAAAATAGTCCGTTTTGCATTTCGTCAGCTGTTCGTTGAAGATGCGTTCTGCATCGGCGGCACTGGTCAAAGTGCGCACCGGCATCTTGGT
>JAAYYJ010000022.1 GCA_012515455.1 Oligosphaeraceae bacterium | reverse complement strand
CATTCCCAGGCCAACCGCAAACGGCGCCCTCCGATGACAATCTATCACCAATCTTCACACCTGAACCAATAATAATCTCATGGATGAGAAAAAGACTCTTCTGCCCCCCGCATTTCAGCCGGGTATGCTCCATCGCCTGCAGGAGCAACTGCGATCTCTGCTTCCAGCGCAAACCAAATCATTCCCAGGCCAACCGCAAACGGCGCCCTCCGGTGACAATCTATCACCAATCTTCACACCTGAACCAATAATAATCTCATGAATGAGAAAAAGACTCTTCTGCCCCGGCGCATTTTGCTCCTGGCATGGACCGCTGCGCTGCTCTTCCTGCTGACTTTCATCCTCTGGGGCGAAAGCCTGGAAAGACTACTGGCCGCAGAATCCTTCGCTGGCCGCATGCAGACCATGCAGGCCTGGGGATGGCTGCTGGGCATGCTTGCTCTGGTGGCGGATATTGCCCTGCCAGTGCCTGCTACCGGCATCATGGCCGCACTGGGGCAGGTATATGGCTTCTGGACCGGATGGCTCCTGGGAGGCGCCGGAAGCTTGCTGGCCGGCTTGACCGGATACGGACTGGCTGTGTGCGCCCGCGGCCATTGTCCGACCTGGCTCTGCTCGCCTGCGGAGCTGGAGGAGTTCCGGCACTCTTTCGAACGCTGGGGCGCCCTGGCCATCATCGCCAGCCGGGCACTGCCGATTCTACCGGAAGTGATGGTGGTCCTGGCAGGACTGGCGCAGATGCGCATCGCGGTTTTCCTGCCCGCACTGCTGGCCGGAACCCTGCCCGTGAGCGCACTGTATGCCTGGTGGGGAAGCCATTACGGACAGGAAGCGCCGCTGGCCAATTTCCTGGTCGCGGTGCTGCTGCCGCTGCTGCTCTGGGCCATCGCCATGCCTTTCTGGCGGACTACTCGCAGAGCAGATACAGCGGCTCATAAAGCGGCATCGGATGCCTGATTTCAATGCCGTCGGCAGCAGCCCTGCAGTCGGCATCCTGCCAGAGCCCCTCGCCGTCAAGATATCTGAGGCGGGAATCGCGACGCCATGTTTCCGGCAAGGCTAACTCTACTCCGGCAAATGTATCCGAGCAGAGATTGATCAAGGTCAACAGGGCCCGGAACGGCGCTGCTGATCCCTCCCGGGGCTGATTCAGAATACAGAAAGTCTTCGCCCGGTTTTTGACATACACCACGTCCTCAGCTGCAGCCCAGGACACCAGGTGCTGCAGGAGGCGTTGCCGGCGGTAATTGAACAGCGACGAGGAAAGATTCCCGTATGTAGTCATCGCCATCACCACCACCCTGCCGCCGTACTGATTAACATACCGGGTCATGCCGGGGCCCAGGCAGGTGCCCTGGAAATTCAGGATGTCGGTAATGGTCTCACAGCCTGCCGCCGCCGGCTGCATCGCATACAGCAGACCATTTCCATAAGGCGAATAGGTATCCGCCCAGGTCATCAGCCGGCCTTGGCCGGGAGACACGAATTCCTCACTGATGCACTCCCCTCCGCCGAGGTCCCGGAGCCGCCCCGGCTGTTTGAGCTCGCCTGTGACCATCACCCCCAGATCGGCACTGAAACCGCGCTGGCAGAGCAGCCGGGCGGCCCCGCCGTCAAGCACCAGCCCCCGTCGCAGCAGTTCTTTGATCTCCGCGTCACTGCAGGACTGCGGCTGATTGCCGGAGAGGAAAAGCACGGCGGAATCCGCAGTCGTATATGGTATTCCGAAATGCGCCAGGGGCCTGACCCAGCCCGGTCGGGCGTCGGGGTAGAGGCCAGTCCAGAATGGGTCATGCCGGACAGTGCAGCCACGGACCGCGCAGCCTGCGGCCAGCTCCCGGATGGCCTCGAAGCGGCGCCGTTCCTGGCAAAACATCTCGTAGTAGCCCGGTTCCTCATTGGGGTCGTCCAGATGCTGCCGTACTTGAAAAGTCGAGCCGTCAAAGCCGTAGGAATAGGCACAGGCCATCAGGCTTTTCATTTTGCCGGCTGACATCTCGAAGCGCGTATGAGGATAGGTATCCGATTCGTGGTAGATGATGAAATTGTCCGGCAGGTGCTGTTTGCTGTACAGCGCGTGGAAGATATTCTCTGGCAGCGAGGATGCGTCGTCGCTGCCGTAGGAGGTGCCGTAGAGGCGGACGAACGGTCGGTGGGTCTTGCCGGCAAAAGCCGCCGCCACCGCCGCCGTGCTGTCGCCATCGGCATCCGCACAGCCCGGCTGCATACTGCCCAGCGGGATTTCCGGACTGAGCACATCGACCGCAGTGCGGACTGTGCTGGCGAAGCCAGCCAGAGAATCACGGCACAGCTCGCCCCAGGAGCGTCGTACCGCAATCGCGTCTGGGGTGCGTTCTGCAAACAGCTCCTGGAGCTGTTCCCGGGAGTAAAATATCCCGGTCCGACGGGCGAATTCGGCCAGATGCAGATCACAGAAACAGCCCGGACCGCCATGGCAGTTGAGGCCGCAATCATCCTCGAAGATAATCATTGCCGGCTTGGCCTGGGCGGCGACCAGCGCCACATCGGCAGCAAAGCGCTCCCGGAAAGCCGGATCCAGCGGGCAGCTCGAGAATGGCGCCTCCTGGCCATCGAGCCTGATAATCCGGCGCCAAGGCGCGGGGCCGGATTTCAGGGTCAGGGTATGCCACCAGGAACAGATTATTCCATAATCCCGCAATGCGGTCTGGAAGCGCACCAGCATCGCAGCAAGCTGTAAAAAATGCTCCCTGGGGGGATAGCCGACGCTGCGCCAGCCTTTGCAGGGGCCGGACAAGGCGAACTGGTAAAAGCCAGTCTTCTTATGCAGAGCAATGATGCTCTCGATAATCTTCTCGTTGTCCGGTTCGTCGCTCAGCCCGACCGGGATGATGATATCCAGGCCGCTGCTCACACCCGCCGCAGCTTGGAGCAAGAGCCGGTCAGAGATTCTATTAGAACAGTTCCCATCCGCTTCTTCCATTGCCGCTCCTTAATGCAGTTTGCATACGCTGTCAATATCAGCCCGCCGCTGCCGCCGGCAGCGGCGGGACTAGGATGGAATTTACCACCCCGGACGCATTTTGCAACCCCGATGCGCACACGACAACGCTTCAGTCTGCACCCCGCGGTTATTCAGCACTGCCGCACCAGCGGATCAGATTGAACAGCATCTGCCAGTGTGGAAACTCGGGATAAGTGAGGCGATTCTGTCGGTCAATGCCGAAAATCTCGCCCGTATAAATGACCCGCCCGCGCCCATGGTTGCCAGCCAGAGTGACCGGTCGCTCCGAGGCATTGGCCAGCAGCAGCGTGGCCTCCGGACCAGCCAGAAGCTGGCAATGATCGAAATATGCGTGCGTATAGATATCCCCAGGCTGCAGGAAATTCTCAAAGCAGCCGGCATCCTTTACGCTAAGCTCCTGACTGTGCACATACATGGAATCAAAACCGCGGCAGATGTGCGGGAACAGCGGAGGCTGGAAGCCGCCCTGATGGCGTCCACAGGCATTATGGGTAAAAATCACCCCGCCGCCAGCCTGGGCGAAAGCCAGGATATTTTCCCGCCAGTTCTCATCGCAATCGCCTTCGCTGTGGTTACCGTTGAAGACCAGCACGTCGACTGCCTGCAGGTTGCGGCGGGTCAAGTTGTCGATGGTAGTCACCTGCAGGCCCCCCTGTTGATCCAGGCTGGCCGGCAGCAACCCGATGATGCCGCCGCCGGAACTGGAGCCGGCGTAAGTATAAAAGGCCACTCGTAATTTCTTTTCCGGCAGCGTGGCCAGGTACTCCCGGCGGGAGATGGTCAGGTTGATGGCATTGGCGATATCCAGGTCATTGAGAATCGCCTGATATCGGTTGCGGGCCCGGGCGACAGGAAGCTCGAGCAGCTCTCTCCCCCGGGCGGCTTCGGCCAAAGCCGCATCGGCCTGCCCGGCATCCAGCAGCTCTCTGGCCTGCAGACAATGCCGGCGGGCCCGGGCCAGCAGATTGCAGCGTTGCAGGTAGTTGTTCAATTCCGCATGCATGCCTTTGGCCCTGGGGAGGATATCAGGAGCGGTTTCCTGCATGTACTCCAAGGCCTGCTGGCTGTCGGTGATCATCCGGTCGAAGAATTGCCGATGGTCGCTCCCCGCAGGAAGGATATTATGCGGCTGCTCCGGAATGCGGTCAGAGAACTTATAGGCGAAGATCCGGGCCATCTTCGCCGCCGCTTTCTCGCCGAAAAACAAAGCGCAGATGCGCGGCAGGAGCTCCTGTTCTATCGGCTCAGAAGGGGCCAAGACCACCGGCAGAGTATGCTTGTCCGGCGGCAGCGGCTCCGCCCCCGGCGAGAATGGATTCCAGAGATACTCTGCGAAGACCCAGTCGGAGGCCAGAGCCAAGGAACTGGTGGGATTCCAGTGGCAGACTCGTACGATTGTTTGCAAACCAAAATACAGCGACGCCACGAAGCGTCCGGAATTGCTATAGGACGGATAGACGGTAAAAGGATAGGGATAAAAACACATCCGGGGCGGATGCCGGAAAGCCGCGACGGTGCTGGCCAGCAGCTGGCGCGGGGCCTCACGCAGAAGATGAATCACTTTGCCGTCCAACTTGGCCGAGAGATCACGGTAATACTTCAGTACCTTGGCATCCTTGGTCGGGACATACGGATACTGTACATAATAAATAACGATATCCGGAATCTCACGGCGCAGTTCTTCCACGTAGATGCTCAGCAGGTGGGCATCCGCAGAGGCCTGGTCATCACCCCAGCGCTCGCGGTCCTGGGGCAGCCGCCGGGCCCAGTTCCCGGGGTCATTAAAGCCGCCCCGGTCAATGGCATGAAAATAAATGGAGCGGAAATGCAGGTCTTTCATCTCTTTCGCCAGCTGTTGTCCGCGGGCCCGGGCGAGGTCGTCACGCGACCAGCTGTAGGCCCCATTAAGATAGCCAAAGAGACCCTCCTCCGGCTTATACATGTAGTAGTGAGAATTGTAACCCGGGGTTATATACTTCTGGTAATCCGGCCCCAGGTCCAGCACATTCGTATGGAAAGCTATCTCCACCAATATTCCCCGTTCGAAGGCGTAATCATTGAACTGCCGCACTTGCTCGCGATCTTTGTCACTACTGTAAGCATGCCTGCCACGGTGCAGGAGGTTTATCCGCATCCGGAAAGCCATATCCACAAAATCACTGCTTAATGGCCCGCTAATCTCAATACCCCGGCGCAGGCAGTCTGGCCAATCACGGATAAGAGCGGGGAAGATACTGCCGCCCTCTCGCAGAAGATTCCCCAGGGTCAACCAAGCGTAGCGCAAACCATCCTCATCGCTGCCAGCCAGGATAATACGCCTCTGCCCCGGCTGACCGGCGAAGCCCAGCACATAGCCCTGCCGCGGCGGCAGGGCGGGCGAAGAAAGCAGCGCCAGCTCGGTCGGCAAATCGGCAAAGAGTCCGCTCACAATCAGGTTCCCGGTCCCTTCGCCTTCTGCCAGAGCATCCGTCAGACCACAGTCCTGCAACCGCTGCCGAAAAGCCTGCAACCCCGGGGCATCAGTACCATTATGACGCTGCACCGACCATGCCGCCGGATTGAATGCAAACTCCTGCCCGGAGAAATGCAGCTCCTTCGGCATGGGGTAGAGATGCAGACCTCGCTCCCGGCATGCCTGCCAGTTCGTCTGCAACGCGGCATCAACCGCAATCGCCGCCTGCTCCGGCGCGGCCTCATTCTGCGGTGGAGAAAATGTGTGCCGAATCCCGTCATAAATGGACAGCTCATCGATAAGACCGGTAAAATGCTGCCCGATCAGCAAGTCCTGCCCGGGATTCTCGAACACCTGCGGATCGACCTCAAACTCCTGCTTGATGAGTACGCCATTATGATAAAATGAGAGCAGGCGCTTATGCGCATCACGCACCAGAGCCACATGATGCCATTGCTCGGCCATCTCCTGGATCTTCCGGACCATCTGAGAACGCAAGACCATCTTGCCGTTCTCACGGTTCGTGCCCTGAAACAGCGGCGTGCCTTTCAGGGAATGGCTGCGCAGACGCCAGAAACTGCCTGCAAAACTACCCCGGGTCACCAGACCGGCCCAGTACATCTCACCATCAGCCCGACTGACTTTTTCCGGGAAGTAATACAACTCGACCGTAAAACTCTGATCGACCGCAAACGCCAGCTCCGGCGCGGGTTTGAGGCGCAGCAGCGTATCCTGGCCATCAAAACGCAGCCCTGCACCGCGATAGCCGTCCGGGACCACCTGGGGCAGATGCTCACCTCCAGGCTGCAGAAAGCGCTGCACACTGTCCTCTTGGAGGTTCTCGCCCGAGAGGTAAAAAATCCGCTCCTGGGAGCACAACATCGCAGACACGGTAAAAAGCAGCAACAGCAGCAATCGCATAAGTACCTCCGTCTATTTATATCGTGTTGTCAAATCCATTAAATATCCGCCGTCGGTGGTCAGATACCAGTTGATATCAATGCCGCGGTCGGAAATAGTGCCGTCAAGGCGACGACGACTCTGATGCACCGAAGCGTCCTTAATCAGAAAATTTACTTTATTGCCATGCCACTCGGCGATATCTCTGGCATGCCATTTGGTCAAATATTCTTTGTTGTTTTCTCCACCGCCGAAGAAGGTCTCGCACTTGGTGTTCGGATTCCAGAAATCCAGCACCAGCATCATGCTGGAATTCCATTTCTGGGCCGTAGCGCGCTGATTGGCTAATGCGTTGTAAGATTGATCCTTGCCGCTGGCATAGCCGTTCATCGCATAACCACGATTCCGGTACCAGTACCCCGGCACATCTGAATCAATTTTCCCGGCCGGGCAGTGAAAAAAATCCGAATGACCGCTGAAGTTGCCGGTCGTTTCGCTGTATTTATGGTTCAGGTACAGTGTGCCCAGCTGTCGTGTCCAGCACCAGGTCCGCATCGGCCCCTCGGTATACCTGCCCCATTGCGGAAAGTAGTCGTCGTAATCATAAGTATACTGTGTCATCAGCACGCCGATCTGCTTGAGGTTGTTGCGGCAGGCGATGTCCCGGGCCTTTTCCCTGGCCTTGCTCAAGGCCGGCAGCAGCATCGAAGCCAGGACAGCAATAATGGCAATGACCACCAGCAGCTCAATCAGGGTAAAAGCGGTTGCCCTCCCGCCACCACACCGGCAGGGATGGCTGCCGACACGACCCTCATCACGGCACTTTCGGCATGCCACACCAGCGGCGACAAAAGAAACTGTGGCTTTATACATTGGGCCTCCTTTCCTGGTTTAGGGCTTGCAATGTTAACTCCAATCGGATACTGTTACGCCGGCTGCCAGCTCTCCACGGCAGTGGAGAACAGCCGGCTTAGACATCAATTGCGCGAGTGGATGCCCGGAAAGACCAGTAGTGCGTGTTGGTATGGCTTTGACTCTGCTGAATGGCCTGACTATGGTTCAACTTCCCGGACAGCATCGCCAGCAAGGTCTCGGCCGCCAGCTGGCCCAACCGGGAATAATTCTCCGAAATGGTGGTCAGACCGGGATGATAATACTGGGCCAGGGTGTTGTCGTGACTGCCCAGAAGGCTGATATCCTGCGGACAACGGTATCCTTGTGCCGACAGCTCGTTGGCCAAGGCACAACAAAATACCGACGCACCGAACACAAAGGTCGGGCGCTCCGCCGGCGGCAGCTGGCAATAACGCCGGGTACAGGTCTTGGCCAAAGCTTCGGCTGAAGTCGGATCCGTCCTGGAGAGTATCTCAACCCGCAAATCGGGAAACGACGCCAACTGCCGCTCGAGATTCTCACGCCCCAGGCGCTGAGTCGTGCAATACCAGATGCGCCGGTGATTAAGACTGCGGCAGTACTCCAGCACCTCACGCGAAATTACTGCGGTATCCCAGCTGAATACAGGAACACTGCCACGCAAGCGCTCACCGCTGATGGCGACAAACGGCAGGGCAAAACTCCTGATCGCATCCAGCATCGCATCACTGACTCCACCAGTCAGAATAAAGCCGTCAACACTGCGCCCCAGGATGTTCTCCGGCAACTGCAAATCCGTCAAACGCAGAAAATCCCAGCTGTCCGCCAGACATTGATACCCTTGAGCCTGGCAAACCGCCAAGGAACCACATAACATCCGTGCATAAACCTCGTTGGCAAAACCCAGACTCGTGTTCGCGGATAATAAAAAGCCTATCCGCTGATTCCTGCGCCGGGCCAGAGAACGGGCCGCAGACAACGGAACATAACCGTGCTCATGCATCAAAGCCTGTACACGACTGATCTTCTCCGCACTGGCCGGAGCCGACAGACCATTCGCTACCTTGGAGGCCACTGACTTGTCAACACCAGCTAAGGCCGCCAATTCCTTCAAAGTTATCCTGCCCATCTGAACCCCTGTAATTGGTCGCTCAAAAACCGCGGAAACAATATATATCAACCGGTTGATAAAAGCAAGCCCAACGCGTTTTTTTTCTTCCCGGGACAAAAAAGCACCTTTCCAGCGGTGGGCTCAGGCTATTCCTGCAGCGGCGTTCTGAGCTGGCATTGATATCATGCGGGGTTAATGTATCGCGTCAGTCCCGGTCAAGGCAGCAGCAGTGCGTCAATGAAATTATCCTCGAACTGCGGCAGGGTGTTGAGTTGAATTTCGCGGGGCAGGTCGATAATACGCTCCAGTTCCGGCATGGATTCCGGTGCTGCGGCCAGTCGTGCGGCACCACCGAGGCTGGTGTTGCCGACGATGCTGTAGTCCCGGTCCGGCAGCATGCCGATGGCGATAGCGTTAGCCAAATCCAGGCACTGGGCAAAACCGCCGGCGAGGTAGATTTTCCGGGCCGTGCAGTCACAATATTCTTCGATGGTTTTAATGCCGGCCCGAACGGCCGCCTTGGCCTTCAGCAGTTGGGCAATGTCAAACTCATGAATGAACACCCTGTGGTTCAGATGCATCTTTTCGGCTTTGGGCTCATAGCGGCCAAAATCATTCAGATGGCCGCGGCGACGTTCCACGGCCAGGAAGTCGATGTAGGCCGAGCCGCACAGCCCCTCTGCTTCCCCGCCGCCGATGACGCTGTAATCATCAGCACCGCGGTAATGCTCGACTGCTCCCGGCGCGGCCCGACAGCCGAAATGCAGTCCGGCGCCTTCGAAGGCAGGGCCGGCCGCGGCAGCGGTGCAGAGTATCCCGCCGGGCGCGTGGAACACGATTTCGCAGTTCGTGCCGATATCCACCAGCATCTCGCCTTCCTGCAGGGCGGTCTCCCACAATCCGGCAGTGATATCACCGCCCACAAAGCCGGCGATGCAGGGCACAGTCAGCAGCGGGAGCCCATCCCAGATTTCTGGGGGAAAAACCCGCAGCGGCGGGGTGAAGGGCAGAATGCCGATGGAAGCGGGATCAACACCGTGAAACAGGCAGCTCATCACGGTATTGCCGGCCACTGCGATTCTGGCCGCATCAGCGCTGCCCAGTTCTGACAGCAGACCGCCCACTGAAGACCTGACCGCAGCCTGCAGAGCGGACAAATGCCCCGCAGCGGCACCAATCCGGGTCAGGACATTATCGCCGTAATCCATCTGGGCATTGAAACAGCTGGCCCGGCCAACCACCTCGCCCTGGCGGACCTTAACCGCCGCGATGGTGGTGGTGCCGATATCAACCCCAAACACAGTTGCCGGATTCACCGGCAGCGGCCGGGAAGACCAGTCGGCAGAGAT